>JAESRA010000084.1 GCA_016764895.1 Phycisphaerales bacterium
CCCAACACCCCCAACACCACCCCGAACCATCGAGCGATATTCCTTATTCGACCGACTCCCCTGCTCAATCATCTTGAGGGCCGCCGCCGCCATCTCAGGCGGATCACTCCCCATGATCTGCCCAATCAGCGGATTGTCCTCCTCACCGCCAGGCACATTGCCTGCAATATCACCTAGGTCCGCCTTTGCAAACCCCTTACCACCAGCGAGTAAGGTGCGATCAAGCAACGCTTCGGTGATGCACATCGGACACCCGTGCCGGCGGGCGATGATCCGCATCGCGGCATCGGAATACCCTGCAAGCCCAGCTTGGTAAAATGGGGCGTCAAACCCCGGAATCAGGGCGGTGACGCGGGGATCCATGCCGGTGGGGCCGTGTCGAGCGACCAGATCGGCAGCGACGGCCTTGGGATCAATATCCTGAGCCCCCTCAGCAATCGCAAATGTCGGATCGGTGGCGTTCTGGCCGGACTTATGCTCCGGGTTCTGGCTCAGATTGTTGCTTTGGCAGTTCATTGGGGGAACGATAGGGGGTGAAAATCAATCAACGAATCCCAGCCGTGATCTCCGCCCTGCTTCTTGTCTCCTGCTTGGCCGCCCTGAGCGGGTGCCAGCTCTTTTCTGAGACAACCCACGCAAAGGCCGGGCCCGTCTATCCAGACTCGATCAACAAAGGCGAAGTTTTCGATGTCCAAGTCTTCCGCCAATCAACCCGCCTTCGACTAACCAACACCACCACGCGAGACTTTGGACCATCAACCATCTGGCTCAACCAACGATACTCCTCGCCAATCAACGCGCTCGCATCCGGCCAAACCCTCGAAATGGACTTAACAATTTTCGTCGATGAGTTCGGCGAAACCTACCGCGCCGGCGGGTTCTTCTCACAGCGCGTTCCCGCACCAGTCGTCCTCTGCCAACTTGAAACCGACGAAGCCGACGGCCCCGTCATGCACGGCTTCATCGTCGTCGAAAACGCAATGGATTGATTGGAGTACCAACATGGCACGCATCCTCGTCGTCGGACCACACCCCGACGACCAAGAACTCGGCATGGGCGGGACGATCATCAAACTCGTCAACCAAGGACACGATGTCCTGATCCTCGATGTCACCAATGGCGAACCCACACCCCTGGGCTCACCAGAGATTCGCAAAGACGAAGCCGCCGATGCGTTCAAAATCCTGACCCGCAACGCGACGGGCTCCGTCGATCGCTGGCTCCTTGATTTTCCCAACCGCTTCGTCGAACACACCATCGAGAACCGCCACGCCCTTGCAGGCGTGATCCGCGTCTGGCAAGCCGAGATGATCTTTACGACTTTCGATATTGATGCCCACCCAGATCATCGAGCCGTCACCCGCTGCGTTGAAGATGCACGCTTTGACGCAAAGCTCACCAAAATCGACATGCCCGCACCGACCGACGCGTGGACCGGACGAACCTTTGAACTCGGCGACCCGATCTACCCCAAATGGCTCTTCTACTACTACGCCACGCACCTACGCTGGGTCGCCGATCCGAGCTTCGTCTTTGATATCTCAGGCGTGCTGGATCAAAAGATCGAATCGATCAAGGCCTACCACACCCAGTTCGTGTTGCCACCAAAAAACGCCCGCGTCGCCGAGTGGGTCGAGCATGCCGCGAGCTACTTTGGATCACGCATCGGGACCGATGCGGGGGAGCCGTTCTTTACGAAGGAGCCGGTTGGATTGCAGGATTTGATGTCATTAGTTGGTGTCTAAAGAAAGAGTTCACCACAGAGGACACAGAGAGCACAGAGAAGAAAGAAGACGAATAAAACTGAAAAAGAGCGGAGGGGTGGATGACGAAAGACCTTCGACTCATGGCTTTTTCTCTGTTGGGTCTTTCTCTGTGATCTCTGTGTTCTCTGTGGTCAATCTGTTTCGATTTACTCTCCGACATTCATCAGCACTTTGATCCCGTCGCCGGAGATCATGGTGCGGAACGCTTCTTGGAAATCAGTCATCGGAAACTCGTGGGTGATGATGTCGTCAAGCTCCAATCGACCTGACAAGAGCAACTGTTCCATCTGGTACCATGTTTCCCACATGCGCCGGCCATTGATCCCCAGCACCGTACAACCCTTAAAAATAATGTGGGCGTTGAAGTCAAAGTCCACCGTGCGTGCCGGGAGCCCAAGCAAGGCCGCTGTTCCGCCGTTGCGGAGGGCGCGAAAGCCTTGGTTCATCGCCGCCGGCGCGCCGGACATTTCGAGGAGTACATCAACACCTTCATGGGTTTCTTTGCGGACATCGTGCACCCACGAATCATCACGCGCATCAAAAGCGGCGTATGCGCCAAGCTTCTTGGCCAGCTCCAGTCGCGGCGGATTCACATCCGTGCAGTAAATCCGCGAAGCACCAGCGGCCTTAGCAACCGTCACCGCCATCAATCCAATAATCCCAACCCCAGAAATCAGCACCGTCTTAGCACTCACATCGGCGGCCATCACCGTATGAACCGCATTCCCCAGCGGGTCCAAAATCGCGGCGTACTTATCATCAATATCAGGATGCACCTGCCAAACATTGTCCTCAGGCACCACCATGTACTCAGCAAAACACCCGTCACAATCGATCCCAAAAATCTGCGTGTCAGCAGCAATGTGGGCATTGCCTGTTCGGGAGTTGTAATCGACCCCCGCCGTCATGTGCCCCTCAGCACTGACCCGCTGGCCAACCTCACACTTGGTGACGGCCGAGCCAATCTTGTCAACATGCCCAACAAACTCATGCCCAGTAATAATCCCCATAGGAACCCGCCCCGCAGCCCACTGATCCCACTCCCAGATATGACGATCGGTCCCACAGATACCCACCTTCTTGACCTTGATCCGCACCTCGCGGGGCCCCGGCTCAGGAATCGGACGGTCATCGACCAACTGAAGTTCTGGCCCAGCGTGATGCTTGATCAGCCCACGCATTGTTTCTGGTGGGGTGCTCTGGGTGGCGGGAGAATCGTCTTGAGCAGCGGTCGAGGTCATGGTCATCTGAATTCTCATTGAAAAGGGTCTGATAGGGCATAAAAAACGGTATGGATCGCATTCTTATCTTGACTGGGGCGTTTGGCCCTTCAGCAACAGCATTCACCTGCTACAGCCTTCAAATAGGGCCCACAACCACCAATATCGTATACAGTTGGGCCCCCCGAGCCGCCGATGTTGAATCAAAGAGCCTTCTTATTGGTATTGAATAGAATCAGATCCGAATTCCACGATTTTTGACCCCACCACATGTCCAGAGCATCCATCAACAGTTCGTTCCTCTACATCGCCAACAAGCCCAGCGGAGGCAAGGCGATCGGTGTCCGGACCGCCCGCTCCCACAGAGCACTCGCAGGGGTTCTCCGCAAGGAACGACAGGTGCTGATCAAAACCTGGAAGCTCCCCGCGTGGGCGGTCAACGAACCCGAAATGTCACTCAAAGACCACGCCGAGTTTGACGCCCAACTCGCCCAACTCCTCGACCGAGGCGTCCCACTCACCGAAGCCCTCGAAGTCGCCGCCACCGTCGTCAAATCAACCAACCAAGACCGCGTCCTCCGCCTGCGCTCACTCATCGCCCAAGGCACCAGTTTCAACGACGCCTGCCATCAGGTCGGAAGTTTCGATGAAGTCACCTGTGCTGTGTACAAAGCCGCCGAAAAAACAGGCGATCTTGCTGGCGCGTGCCGCCAGCTCTCGATCGGTGCCAAACGCCGATTGGAAGTTTCGGGCAAGGCCGCGACCTTGATGATCTACCCGTGCATTGTCCTGAGCATCGCCTTTGTCGCGGGGCTCGTCATGATGACCCTAGTCGTCCCGACCATCGGCGAATCCATGGCCAGCTCCGGGATCGAGGTTCCGTTGTTCACCAAAATCCTCGTCTCGGCCGGACTGCTGATCCGTGCCAACATCATGTACTTGCTTGGCGCGATCGTCCTGCTCTTTGTCGGAGCCTTCCTCTGGCGAAGTGCCATGGCCAGATTCGCCGTCACACTCACACGCAACATGCCCTTTGTCCGCGATGTGGTACTCGAACAAGAACTTACCCGCTTTTTCTCAGTCATGGGTTCAATGACCCGGTCAGGAATCGTCCTCAGTGATGCAATCGCCGTATCGAGCGGCGTGATCGGGCACCCCAAACTCAGCCGTGACCTGCAACGGCTTCAGATGAGGCTTATCGAAGGCGGGCTCTTCCGAACGCTCATCGAGCAAGTCTCGTCGCTCCCGCTGGCGACCCGCAGGCTGCTGGTAGCAGCCGATCAGGCGGGGGATCTAGAATCGGCGTTCGACTCGCTCGCCAAGGATCACGCCCAGAATGTAGACAAGAAAACCGCTCGCCTGATGGCGATGCTCGAACCGCTGCTGATCGTGATCCTGTTCCTGATCGTGGGCACGATGATCCTTGCGATTATGCTCCCAATGATGAATATGACCGGATCGGTCTTATAATGACGACCTATTGACCATATCAGCAGGCACCGATGCTTGTTGAGAACAATTGAATGCAACATACGCCGAGCTTCGGCGTTGAATACTGGAGCTAAAAACATGACCACACTTAATGCACAACTCAATACCAGATCCAACCCCCGAATCCGCCCGGGCTTCTCGCTGATCGAACTCACCGCAGTGCTTGTGATCCTCGGACTGCTCATGGCCGGCGCAGCCGTCGCGGTGCCGTCGCAGATCGAAAAAGCACGCATCCGAACCACCAAAAACAGCATGGTCGTGATCAAAACACAAGTCGAGTCCTACCGCGCCGAAAACGCTGGCGATGCTCCGGAAACACTCGCACTCTTAATCCCATCATTCATGGAAGAAGGTTCTGATTTCGATTCGTTCAAAGAAAAATACTTCTACCTACCAACCCCAGGCGGCACGCACGCCTACGAACTCCGCTCGGCTGGCCCAGATAAAGAAATGGGCACCGAGGACGACATCAATGTCTGGACCATGGATGTAGCCAGCAGCAACTGAACCAATGACTCCCCTGCACTCTCCATTTCTAAAGCAGCAGAACGCGGCAGCCAGCCGTAAAAAATTTCTGCATTCAAGGCGTGGAGCCACGCTCATCGAAGCGGTCCTGGCAACCGTCCTGCTCGGAATGGTCGCCGCAACACTCGCCAGTGCTGTGTCATTTATGAGCGCGTCACAACGCCGCATGGAGCAACGGCTCGGAGCCGCCGAACTGGCCAACCGGTTGATGCTGATGTACATGGACGACCAAGACGCGATGCCCAATAAGTCGCTCCCAATCGAGTACGACATCGATCTCTACCGCTGGACATTGGAAGTCGATCCCGTCAAGTTCACCATGGCCCAACTCCCCGAAGAAGCCGACGACAACGCGATCGGTTCAGGGATCAACTTCGGACGCATCCGCCTGGTCTCGATCCGCGTCTGGCTCAGCGAAGGCTCCGGCGGAACACGCGGATTCTCAACCGAGTTCCCCAACGCCCAGCTCACCCGACTCATCGACCCACTCGCCCTATCCAATCCCGATTCGCTCCAGACCATGATCGACTCACCGGGCGGGATGGAACGCCTCTTTGAACGATTGATGGAACTCGATGCCGCAGGTGGGAGCCCATGAATCACCCAACCAGACCAGCCAGACCAGCCAGAGGCTTCACACTCGTCGAAATGACACTGGCGATTGTTGTCGGCGCACTGGTGCTCTTGGGTGTTTCTGGCGTGTTTGCCGCAACGCGGAATATGGATCGCATCTTTGGCGATCGGTACAAACACTCCACTCAACTCCACATCACCCAAATGACCATCCGCAAAACCATGCTCTCACTTCTGATCCTCGAAGACCAACGGCAAGCCCAGAACACCACACAAACCGGCGACGATCAAATCGAGAACCAGATCCCGGCCCGCTCTCGGATCATCCTCGAAACAGATCCGGTCTACGCCTCGATCCCAGGGCAGTGGCAGCCTCAGCGATTTGAAGTTGTGGTTTCTACGCCTCCGATCGCGCTCAACATGGCAACCAAAGCCGCCGCGTGGGCAAGGATCAACGACCGCGATGAGAACTCCTTGGATTTCTCGTCCTCGGACGCTTCAAGCGGAGTTTTGCGAGCAGTCTTTGAGCTGCGTCCAGACGGGAGCCGCGAGCGGATCATGCGTCAAGCCGGGATCATGGACCCGGACCCACGAGCCGATGAAAAATACGCTTTGATTGATTCGACTCCCGCCGGATGGACACTCTGGTGGAGGCCGATCCTCCGCACCGAGAGCGAGTTCCTTCGCAGCGGAGGTGCCCCACTTGCAGACTCTGCGGGCACCCAAAAAGAAATCCGGTTCCGCCTGGCCGGAGCGATCCCGCTGGTTCAAAACATCGAACTGTGCTCATGGACCATCTACAAAAGCGACCAAAAGATCAACGAATACGACGCGCTCGAAATGAGCGGACTGCCAGCATACGCAGAGTTTGAACTGCTCCTCCTCAACGGGCAATACGCAAGCTGGATGTTCGAAATCGACTGGGTCCTCGGCGACGACCCGCTTGATATGGTCAATGACGACGCAGCCTCTGATGATCAAGACGACAACAATAATGACGGCGGGAACAACACCCCAGATATCCCCGGAAACCAAGGCGGAACACTCCCCGGACGAGACAACCAAAACGGCAACTTAGGCAATGGTGGTGACAGCTAATGCCTAAACACACCACTCTCAATACCAACACACGACCAACACCTTGCTCAGGCGGGTTTGTGATGCCGATGGTGATTCTGTTGATGGTCGTCGTCGGGCTATCCATGTCGCTCTCGCTCCGCCGGCTCTCGACCCAGCAACTCGTAGTCACCCGCCAGGTCAATGCGTACTACGAGCATCACTCAGGCCGAGGGCTCCAAGAAGCCATCGGCGCATGGCTCAGACAACAAAACGGACGAGAACTCGACGAAGCACTCGAACCCAACACCGGCAAAGCAATGGACATCACCCTGGCCGACGGCTCGATTGTTTCGATCTATCTCTTCGATGCTCAAGGCGCCCTGCTCTCGGATTTGTCGAGTGTCCCCAATCCTCAGGTCAACGAAGTCGGGCTTGCCCTCAAGAACCTCTCCCGTTCTGTTGGGCCACGAGAGTTTGCAAAATATACAAGGCCATTTGGCCCCGCGGCTGTCAGCGTTCATACCGCCCCAGAATCCGTCTTGCGGGCAATCTCCGATGCTATTGCCGGGGAACACGGGACCCGTTTCAGCGATGACATCATCCGCTATCGTGACTCTGGAGAGCGGATGACCAGGCAGATTTTGGTTGAAACCGCAACACGCGCCGGAGTGAACTCAGAACAGCGAGCCGCGGTTCTGCGACGATTTGCCACCGATATTCAGATTTGGGGCGTTGTGGTGGAGGTTCGGGGCGGCCGAGGACTCAGCAATGGCCGATTACTGGCCCGATACGGGGGTGTTACCCGGATCCGATCCAACACCGGACGCCGATCATCGGGCAATATGATGGAAATTGGCGAGTTCTATACCTGGAAAGACCTCGGTATCGACAGTCAGAGCATCAATCCAGCCGATCTGTACTAGAGCGAAGGCTACCCTGTTGGAGCCTGGTATTACTGATATATGTAAGCCTCAAGAGAACCAAAGACATGAGTACGATCATTTCAAGAACAAAGGCAAAGCAACTCACCCTGCTCTATCAAGTGACAGCGGCGGTTTGTGTACTCGGTGCCGTAGCTGTCGGGGTCCTGGGGCTGCCAGAATCTGCCGCTTCGGCCCAGATCAACGATGTCTCGCAACCTCCAATCACACCCCTTAATCCGGGGGGCGGCCTGAACGCCGAGAGTACCTCGATTGAAACACAGCAAACCCGGATCGACCCCGGCTCGATCAGCGCTCGATTGTCGATGCTCGACAACGCGCCGCTGATCTCAATCGTTGCTGTGACGACCCCGACAATCAACCCCGTTGACCAAGTCTCCGAAGAGTCGGGATCGCTTGCAAAGCGTGTTCGGTACACAGGATACATCGACGACAGCGACCAGAAATTGGCGTTCATCCGGATCGATGGCATGCAGCGAATCGTTGCCGAGGGCTCAATCGCACAAGCGGGGTCAATGGGGCTTGACAATCTAACCATTACCACTGTCCGCCCGAGGTTTATTGTAGTCACCGATGGCCAAATCGAAGACCGGATCCCGCTGGCCACCAAGAACGCCATTTCAGTCACCATGTCCACAGGCCAAGAGGTCATTGCCCCACCGAAACGACTCACCCTTGCCGATATGGTCCTTACAGATGAAGAACTCGCCGAGATTAATAAATTGCCGGTCAGACAACGGAAATCACGCGAAACTATGCTCCGACGACAAAAACTTGGTCGGCCGGGCCCTGGTGCCAAAAAACCGCTGGCATCATTCCGATCCAACGCCGCTCTCACTCCAGAGCAGTTCCGCCAATCCGATAATAATTGACCACTCCATTCACCCATTCCCACCATTCATCCACCTCCAACACATAAAGTACATCACTTGAGCGATCGCATCTGTTATCTTGAACGCACCGACCGTGGGCTTGCACTCTCAGGTATCCGCCTGGTCGGGGCCCACGCCGATGACCACTGGGACGCGACGGCCGGGGGGTCTCCCGACGCAGTGCTTCAAACCATCGAGGACGCCGCGGTGTGGATCCGCCAACGGCTCAAATCCAGTGGGGGCGGGAGTGGGGGAGCATCCAAATCCTTCCCGATTTTGTGCCTCGATACCGATGGCACCATTTGCACCTGGACCAAACCCGAAGACAACAGCCCAGAGGTCATCGCCGCAGCGATCGACCAACTCGACATCGGACAAGATGACGACACACTCGAAGGCGCGATCCATTCATCAATGGGCGAACGGTTCCCCAATCTTCCTCTAGAAGTCAACTACGAACCACTCAGTGATGAGCAGACTTCTGATGGTTCACGCCAGGCAGTCGTGGCTACGCCAGACATCTCGGCAAGACTTCTGATCGACCAACTCGATTCGATGGGCATCCGGATTGGCCGGGTTGAAAATATCTGGTCGCTGATTGCAATGGGCTGGGACCCCGGCGCACCGCACAGATCCAGCACCCGCGACTCCCAGCGGGTGGTCTCTACGGATGACCCGGTGTGTGGGTGCGTGGTTATGGATCCAGGCCGTGCCCGGCTCATTTGGACATGGTCTAAGCGTGGTCAGTTGATTGCTGCGGGATCAATGCGGATCGGGCATGACTCCAGCGGCCCCGTGCTTCACGAGAGCGACCTGTCTCGACTGTGTGCCGACTGGCTCGGATGGGCGGCCCAGCTCGGAGTGGCCCCGATGCGGGTCGTGATGGTCCTGCCTGAGAACGATTCTGAAAGCCGCCCTGAAAGCCGCCCCGGCAAGAACCAAGAAAGCGGTTCAGAGAACGGGCCAAAGAACGGGCCTGAAAGCGATCCCGAAAGTGGTTCTGAGAGCGAACGCAGGTTTGATCATGCCAAGATTGGGAGCATGTTCTCATCGCACTGGCCGATGGCAACGACCGACCTGATCACCGAGCCCGATCCGATTTTGGCAACTCTCCGTGCTGTTCATAGCCTTGAAGATTCCGCCCTTGGTACACACGCTGGCACCGGCAAGCTCACCAACCGTCCCGGACGATCCCACCGGTCGATGTACCGCTGGGCAGGGGCCGCGCTTATTTTGGCAGGCACAGCCGTGGGCTGGACAGCCACGGTACTCTACGCCCAAGGCTCAGACACCGCCAGCCAGGCCAAGAGCGTGCGGGCCCAAATGACCGATCAGATCATGAAACTCCAGCCCCCAGTCACGGATCTTCGCCTGCCCACCGCCGAGCTCCAAGCAAGACTCAGCCTGCTGGTGTCCCGCACCGGCCCAATGCAAGTGACTGCTCCCAAACCTGTGCTCGAAGAACTCGAAACCGTCTCGTTTGTACTCGGAATGTCGGGCATCGATATCGATTCGATCTCGCTCTCAAACACGCTCGCTACACTCAAGATCCGAACCCAAGACCTCGCACTCGCCGAGCAAATCAACGAAGCACTGCGATCAATCGAAGGGTCACATATCCAGTGGCGAGCCTCGCCCGATCTCACCAATCGAGGCGCACAAATCGAAGCAACATTCACCGGCACCTGGATCAGGCAAAAGAATTCCTCATGAGCACCCTACCCAATGAATCCCGGCTCAGTGCAGACGACCGCTACGAACTCGCCTCGCGTGCAGTCATGCAAGAACGCCAGTCGCGGCCTGTTCACTTCGTAGCTTTCGGCGCCCTCGTCTTCGTCGCCGCATTCATCTTCCTGGCAATCGCATGGCGGCACAACTCCACCGCCAACAATAAACTCGTCCACAACCGTATCGAGGCCGTCACAATCGAGCGCATGATCTTGCAAATCGACGAACTCGAAACCGCCCAAGTCCAATCCACCGACGACGACCTCTTCGCACCAATCCCAGACATCCTAACCCGGATCACCAGAGTCGGCACACAAGTCGGACTTGAGAACGACCTGAATCTCCCCAGAAACACCCCCCCACGCGTGACCGGATCCGCCAGATTGCTGAGCTATCCATACACAGTGCGGGATGCTTCACTCGAGCGAATCCTCACATGGATCCAGCAATCACAAGATCAAATCCCCGGACTGCTGGTCCGGGACATTACCATCACACTCAACGCCAAGAGTTGGCTTGTCAAAGTCACACTAACCCGATACGAACGGGTCGAATAGGAGTCTTTCGAAATGTCAATGAATGGATTTACACCTAGACCTTACCGACCAATAGCCACCCTTGCCATCGCTGCTCTTGGGCTCTTGGGCACCACCGCAATAACCGGATGCTCAAGCCCTGATCGCTCTTGGGACACCAACACCACCAGAACAGCCTCAGACCCGGCCCAAGCGTACAACCAACGCTCACGCGGCGAAGCGATCACGCTCTTTAACCAAGCCTCTCAATACCATGAAAACGGCGACTTTGACAACGCACTGATCAAGTACCGTGAATCCATCCAAAAAGACAACACCATCTTCGCAGCATGGAACAACATGGGCCAATTGCTCATGCGAGAAAAAAACTACGCCGATGCAGTGTCGGCCTACAAAATCGCCTCAGACCTCCAACTCAACGACCCACGCCCAGACTACAACATCGGACTCGCCTACCAAATCATCGGATGGGGAAAAGAATCATTTACCCACTTCGATCGCTCACTGGACCGGGACCCGAACTACCTACCCTCGCTGCGAGGCATCGTGCGCAGCGCCGAAATGCTCGGAACTGGCGATCAAAGAATCCTGGATTTCATCCGAAGCGGGCAACTCCGCGAGACCGAAGATCAATGGCGAGAATACTTCGACCGCCAACGCTTCCGCGTCGAAAAGCTGATCGAAGAAAGCACTTGAATAAAGTACCTGAAGAAAATATTTGAAGAAAATATTTGAAGAAAGTACCTAAACAATCACAACCGCTCAGCAGCCAGCGATGCCAGCTCAGAGCGTTCGGTCTTGGCAAGTGTCACATGCCCGACCATCCCCAACCCACGCATCTTCTCAACAGCGTAGCTGAGCCCATTGGATGATTGATCCAGGTATGGATTATCGATCTGCCCAATATCTCCGGTCAAGACCAGCTTAGTCCCTTCGCCCACACGCGAGACGATCGTCTTGACCTCGTGCGGGGTCAGGTTCTGGGCCTCGTCCACAATCATGAACTGGTGCGGAATCGACCGCCCGCGGATATAGGTCAAAGGCTCAAGGACCAGCCGGCCATCGGCGACGAGTTTGTCGATGCGTTGTTCGGAGGTTTTGGATTCGGGTGCTTGGTTGGGTGAGCCGCGGGTTGAGAGCAGGTACGACAAGTTATCAAAGATCGGCTGCATCCACGCGCCGAGTTTCTCGTCCTTGTCGCCAGGCAAATACCCGATGTCGCGTCCCATCGGCATGATGGGCCTTGCAACCAAGAGTTTGTCGAATCGTTCTTCTTGGAATACTTTGGTCATCCCCGCAGCAATCGCAAGCAAGGTCTTGCCCGTCCCCGCGCTGCCCAGCAAGGTGACGAGCTTGATCTCATCATCAAGGAGCATGTCCAGAGCCATGGTCTGCTGAACATTGCGGGCCATGATCCCGAAAGTCGGCTTGCGTTGCCCGGCGACGGGAATCAAATGCTCAGTATCAGTCAACCTACGGGCCAGCCCGGAGTGAGTCTCGTCCTGCGCATCAGCGAGCATGACATATTGGTTCGGGGTAATCTCGCGCTGATAAGTCTGCCCGCTTTCGGTCTCGACCTTCAAATATGGCTCGATCCGACTCAGCGGCAGCATGCGATCGGCGTAAAGCTCGTCGATGATGTCTCGCCCGACGGGCAGTTCCATGTAGCCTGTGTAGAGCCGCTCGCCATCGACGCGCTGGTCACGGACATCCTCAGACTTGATCCCGAGCGCGTCGGCCTTGATCCGGGCGGCCAGATCTTTGGACACAAACACCACATGGTTGTTGGCGCGGTGCAGCGACCACGCAGCAGCGATGATCCGGTTGTCGGGCATGTCTTTGGACAAAATCGGCGGCCTGGTATGGTCCTCGACATCAATACTCAGCCACCCAGTCGCCCCGCTGGAGTGAACACCGAGTTTTTCGAGCGAGACGCCTTCAATAAGCTTGCCGAATCCACGCAACCGATCGAGCTGACGGATCGCGGTGCGAGCGTTGCGACCCACATCGTCTTCCCGCCGCTTCATCGTGTCGAGTTCTTCGAGCACCGGGTACGGGATCACGATGTGGTTCTCTTTGAACACGAACATCGCGTTTGGATTATGCAGCAACACATTGGTGTCGAGCACATAGTACTTGATTGACGCGCTGGTATCTCTTTTGTCTGTCATCTGTAGTTGCCCGCAGGCTGCTCAACAGTGAGCAACGAACCGGCTGTTCTCCTGATTAAGGGCGTGATCTCGCCCAATACAGCATATCGGCTGATACGAGTTGGTTCATCCAAGAGCAATGCCTAGAACGCGTTGTAAATTACCATGGTGACGAGAACCGCCGAGGCCGCCCCAGCGAGCATGATCTTGATGACCATCGAAACCAGCCGCCCCGCCGCCGCTCCAGACCCAGACCGGACCGAGTCCTTGATGGACCGGATTGCGATGGATCGCTCGGCAAAAAACGCCCCAAGTCCCGCCCCCAGCACGCCGCCTGCGATCGATCCCACGATCGGGATCGGGATCATAAAGGTCCCCATAATCGCGCCAACCAGCGTCCCAATCACCGATCCAACCGCCCCGCTCCGCGAGCCTCCCATGCGTTTGACCCCCAGTGCCGAGGCGATAAAATCCACAAACTCAGAAGTCGCCGCAATGGCAAATAACGCCCCCACCGTCCACCAACCCACATACTCAGGCACCCACAACGCGAGCAGCGTGCTGCACGCAGCCATCATCCAGATGCCCGGCAGTGTGATCGCCGTCATCGCCATACCGACAAGAACAACAACAAACACAATGGACAGGACCAACCAAATCATTCACCGTCTTCTTGGGAACCCAATGCTTTCGCTTCCATAGCCAGTATCCAGTCTTCTACCAAGGCATGCTGATAAGTATCGACCTTGATCTCTTTGCCCCCGTGGGAACTGTGGGTAGCGTTGAGCTTGATGAACACAATAAACTTATCCCATTTACGCTTATCCACCTCGTCAATATTCTCAGGCGTGATTTCAATCGGTCCCGGAACCGTCAGTGTCATCGATTTGGCATCCCAAGAAAACTTCTGCCCGATCACTTTAATGATATTGACAAGCATCCAGAACCCAATCCCCCAACACAAAATCATAATCAACCACTGCGACGGGATGTCATAACTCTTAAGCGGCTTAGGGATCGAACTCGCCGAGGTCCACAAGGCCCGGCTTTGGGCGAGTGCCTCGCTGGGGTTTTCAATGATTGTGTGCTCAGGCGTAAGCTGCCCAACAATCTTGAGCCCGTTGAGCCATTGATAGCGAGTGTTGTACATGGTCGCCCGAAGCTGCCGGGTTGATGCTTGGTTCTGGGCATCGCTGGCATTACGCCTCATTATTTCAGGATCGCTCAGTTTGGTATATTCGGCGACCGGATCAGGGACACTCGAGTTGCGCTCAAAGACCCCAAAATCTTCCGTTCCAGCGTTCTTGGCAGCATCAAGATACTGCCACTTCGCCCAATCCGCAAAACGCTCCCCGCGAGCAGGGTACTTGACCACCGCGTCATACAAACCCAAACCCCCGAAACCAATCACAAAGAAGGTAATGATAAAGAGCTTGATAGACCACTTTCGATTCAGCGGCGCCTTTGCACAATCCTGAAATACATGCTCCGGCGTCGGCTCGACTTTCGGCTCAGTAGCTTCTGAACCAGTAGCTTCTGAATCAGTAGCTTCTAGACCAGTAGTTTCTGGACCAGCACCCTCCGGCTCTGCAACAGATTCAGGAGTCGGCGTCTCGTCAGGTGTATTGGGTGTATCGCTCATGGAATCCTCGCGGCTATAGATCAGTTCTCAATACAGCAGAATATGCAGAATCGCTACAGAATCAATCGGTTATTCGTTTACCCATGCATCATTTCATCTTGGTATATGGTCAGCTATATGGATAGCCAGGGAGGATTTGTAGCGATCAACCCGTGCCCAATACCGATTCAGCAGAAACTATGGATCAAGTTGATCCATCCGGCTCATCGCAGCGGCCCACCAAAGAATGGCCCGCTTCTCCCGCTCAGGCATCTTCAAAAGCCCACAATACCCCCCCTCATCGACCCGCTTGACGGGAATCCTTGGACACTTCCCCCCAAAGCCCCCAAAGCCATCCATCTTTCAGTGCCCGAGCCAGGAAGCCGGAATGGACAGCCCGAAAGCGTGTCCCGGCATCGAGTTCCTTTCTAGAGAATTTTCCGGTCCAGATCATCAGCCCATGATACTGGATTTGCCAGCTGGTGCCAAAGCATTTTCTGGGCCATGGGATTTATGAGGCAACCCCCCTACGATCCCC
>JAESRA010000010.1 GCA_016764895.1 Phycisphaerales bacterium
CCACCCATCCCGAAGAAATCATCGTCATCGGCGCCCACTACGACACCGAAATCAACACCCCCGGCGCCGACGACAACGCTTCGGGCGTCGCCGTCATGCTCGAACTCGCCAGAAGATTCGCCAACAATCCCCAACCCAGAACCATCCGCTTCATCGCCTTCACCAACGAAGAAAACTCCAACTCAAAAAACACAGGCATGGGCTCACTCACCAGCGCACGCAACGCCAAAGACCGAGGCGACCACATCATCGCCATGCTCTCACTGGAAATGCTCGGCTACTACTCCGATGAGCCCAACTCCCAAACCTACCCATTCCCAAGAGAAATGGCCCAACAACTCGGCCTCGAACTCCCCACCGTCGGCAACTTCATCGCCATCGTCGCCAGAACCAACGACGAATCTTTGGTCGCTCAACTCGCCCAGTCCATGACCCAAGCCGGGACAATCCCAGTCGTCGCCGCTCCTTTGCCGCCTCAAATCCCCGCCATCTACCGCTCCGACCACGCCAACTACTGGCTCCACGGCTACCCCGCCGCGATGATCACCGACACCAGCGAATACCGCACCCCGCACTACCACAAAATGACCGACACCCCCGACACACTCGACTACAACCGAATGGCCGCCGTCACCGACGCCCTCGAATCCACCGTTTATTCACTCACAAACAAGTGACGGGTGCCCCGACTCGCCGTCTTCGGCGCGTCGGGATTGAAATCCCCAAACCACCAAAAACCGCCACACTCCAAAGACCCGACGCAAATAAGAATCCGAGTCGGGGCACCCAGCCTCCATCTTTAACGCCATTAAATCCCTATCTTCGGAGAACACTCACTAGCCCTGAAATCTCTTCCGCAATGAACTCCATGGATGCATAAAAACGCCTCCGAGATTTATTACTTGAATACATACTCCAAGGGCCAGAAACAGTCCCTCTTGCCAATCCATCAAATGACATCAACGCACCATTTATTACACTTGATGATCGATCAAGTGTGATGGCCTGATATGCAACAATCCCAGCCTCGTATACCCATGGTGCCATAGGTTTAAAAACCGTTGCATACATCAACAGTTTTAATTCATCTGGGTTTTTCGTCCCTGCATACATTGCCATTTCTGAAATATGGGACGGAGACCAATCTGTCGATTCAGATAACATTCCAAATGGATTGACAAAATCTCCATGCCGAATGATGTCTCGAAGGCGATGCATCTCGTGCCTGAGAGTCTCTAGAGTATCTTCGCTAGAATTTTCAGACATTCTCAATTCTATTTTGGAAACAGATTGATGCACGGAAGAAACCGCAGACAGAATATCTCCAATCGAGCGTTCTTCAGGATCATCACTTTGCCGCAATCTCTGTAAATCAATCGAAACTGAAATAGGTGATTCCAAATCTTCTGGATTTTGTTCCAAGCTCTTAATTTGCTCTTGTATCGATTTTACTGCTGAATCAACACTATCGAGATCCGTGTGATCAAATTGAACTGTTCTTGTTCCTGCGACATCAAAAGGTATTCGGTCAGCTTTGCGAATAATTTGTACATACGGAAGCCTTAGGGCATGCCGAATTGCCAACTCATAAAAAACATTTGGGTTCTGCTCTGTTAAATCTGCTATTACAAGCTTGTCGTCAACAATATGTTGAATAACTTGACTCGTGATCAGCCCAGGTTTGTCTATCTCATCAGCTCTGATTGCGGTATAGCCAAGAGGTTCTACTGCAGGCCGTATAATGTATTTGAGGACTAAATTCGAACGCCGTCGTGTTTCCGAATCCTCTTCACCGATAGGTGAAATTACGAAACAAACTTTCTCTGCACTATCGATTTCTTGTACAACAACAGCCGTATCCTCTTTTTGCTTTTTAGTCATGGTACACAACTATACCCTACCACGGAACCTGTGGCATGTCATAGATGAGAAAATCCTAGGCAGTAATTCTTTAAGGCTCAGCCCTTGATGCCGGCGACCGTTGCAATCGTAAAGCGTTGGCGGTGGCCGGTTTTGCGTTGGTAGGTGCTTTTGGTGCGGAACTTGTGAATAAAGAGTTTGTCGCCCTTGCGCATTGGTTCGGTGATTTCAAGGGTGACAGTCGCGCCTTTGATGTATGGTGCGCCGAGTTTGGCGTCGCCGCCGGCGGTGCCGAGGACGAGGACTTTGTCGATTTCGATTTTGTCGCCGACTTTGGATTCGCCGCTGTTGTAGAGGTCGATGTAGATGGATTCACCTTCGGTCACTTTGCGTTGGCCGCCGGATTCTTCGATGATTGCGTAGGTATCTGATTTGGTGTCGTTTGCTTTCTTGGCCATGTCGTTGCTCCGTTCAGCTGCCGCGTAAGTCCGGGGCGATCCACAACTTGGACCGCTTGTGACCCGTCATACTTCGGGGGGTTTGGGGTCGAGATGATAGCCCGGCCACCATCGAGAGTCGATCCATTCGTGAATCAACCCCATTTTTCATCTCTCAAGACCGAAAATCGCCTATTCGGCCGCCGCCTGGGCCTTGTTTTTGGCGATGCGGGCATCGCGCTTGCGGACCGACTCGCTCAGGTTCACCTTCCGCATCCGAACGGTCTTTGGAGTCATCTCCACAAGTTCGTCTTCTTCGATGTACTCAAGGCACTGCTCAAGTGAAAGATCGCGCGGGGCTTTGAGGGTGACGGTTGCTTCTTTGTTGGCCATGCGCATGTTGTCGAGTTGCTTTTGGCGAACGATGTTGACGGTCATATCCAGGTTCCGGTTGGCCTCGCCGATCACTTGGCCTGCGTAGACCTGATCTCCGGGGCGTACAAACAGCACGCCGCGTTCGTGGAGGAGTTGGGCGGCGTGGGTAGTGACGGGGCCGGTCTCTGAGGCGACCAATACTCCGCAATGCCGAACCGGACGCTCGCCTGTGACGGGCACGAACTTGAGGAATGTATGGTGCATGATCCCTTCGCCTTGCGTTGCATTGAGGATGCGGCTGCGCAGCCCGATGAGTGCCCGCGAGGTGATTTCAAAGACGCAGTGCGTCAAGCCGTCGCCGCGGGGTTCGATTTTGATGACCTCGCCTTTGCGTTCCCCGACCATCTGCATGACGCTCCCGACGGTGTTGTCGGTTGTATCGACGACCAGTTCTTCGACGGGCTCGCACTTGACGCCATCGATTTCTTTTTCGATGACGATCGGGCGACCGACTGCGAGTTCGAAGCCCTCGCGCCGCATGGTTTCGAGTAGAATCCCAAGGTGCAAAAGCCCACGCCCCGACACAATAAACTCGTCGGTCGTCCGTCCGGGCACAACAGCGAGCGCGACATTGTGCTCAAGCTCCCGCTCCAAACGAGTACGAATCTGACGCGAAGTGACATACTCTCCGTCATTGCCTGAAAACGGCGAATCGTTGACCCGGAAACTCATCGAGATTGTTGGCTCATCAATCGCCACCAGTTCCATCGGTGCCGGATGATCGATATCGCAGATCGTGTCCCCAATATCGAGCCCGTCAATCCCCGAAACCGAGCACAAATCCCCCGCACCGACGGTATCCATGTTCAGTTTGCCCAGGCCTTTGAACCCTTGGAGCGTGACGATTTTTGCTTTCTTCTTTGTAATATTCCCCTCAGCATCCTGCTTGACGAGCATGATCGGCTGGCCAGACTTGATGGTTCCCTGCGTGACGCGCCCGACCCCGATCCGTCCGACATACTCCGAAAACGCCAGCGTCGTAATCTGCATCTGCAACGGTTTTTCAAGGTATACATCTGGGTGCGGGATGTGTTCAACGATCGCCTGGAATACAGGCCGAAGGTCAGTCCCCTTGGTTTCCCCGTCCCATTCATCAATCGCCCAACCGTCACGAGCAGATGCGTAGACAACCGGAAAATCCAGAATGTCATCTTCTGCACCAAGGGCCGCGAGCAGGTCAAAGACCTCGCCGATTACGCGATCTGGATCGCCGTCGGGACGATCACACTTGTTGATGACGACAACCGGTTTGAGCCCAGCCTCGAGTGCCTTGCTCAAAACAAACCTAGTCTGAGGCATCGGGCCTTCGTAGGCATCGACCACCAACAAACACCCGTCGGCCATCCGCAGCACACGCTCGACCTCGCCTCCGAAGTCCGCGTGACCGGGGGTATCAATGATATTGATCCGGTAGTCGGTCCCGTTGGGATCGTGATACTCAACGGCACAGTTTTTGGACAAGATTGTGATCCCGCGTTCGCGTTCAAGATCGCCCGAATCCAGGATCAGCCCGTGCTGCCCGCCTTCGAGTTTTTCGAGTTCCCCGGTTCGGAAGTTGCCCGATTGTTTGAGTAGGTTGTCGACAAGTGTGGTCTTGCCGTGGTCAACATGTGCGATGATCGCGACATTACGAAGGGTCGTAATCGTGGTGGTTTCAGATGGCATGGGTGATTCCGGATGTATAGCGAGGTCTTTGATGATCCGGCTACCGCCGAATCTCTGGCCACAAGTCTAGACCCTGCAACAACAAAGATCGGCATCGCCCCCAAAGCCCCCCAAAAAAGGCCCCCTTATTCCCGTTCCTTCTCGATCAAAACCGTTCCCCGCAACGCCCCCTCATCATCGACCACCTCCCACGAGATGCGATCAAGCCCGGTAATCATGTCCATGTTGCCGAGCCATTGCATATCTTCCATCGAATCAAGCAAGGCGTGTACCCGGATAAACCCGCTCATCACCACCGAACTGGCCGCGGGCGCGTCATCGAGACCCCCCATCCCCCCCATCCCCC
>JAESRA010000085.1 GCA_016764895.1 Phycisphaerales bacterium
ATCCCGCGCGCGGCGGTCAACCCTGCACCAAGACCGATGGTCATCCCGGAGATGATTTCAGTGACGGCCGCGTTGGCCAAGGTATCAACGGTTGTCGTTTGCTTACTCAAAGCGGATCCCCTGTGCAAGTGTAAGTTCATCACCATAGTTGATTGTACAGGTCTGGCGGCGCATGTACACCTTCCAAGCATCAGAACCTGACTCGCGCCCCCCGCCCGTATCCTTTTCACCACCAAAGGCCCCGCCGATCTCAGCACCAGAGGTCCCAAGATTGATGTTCGCAATCCCGCAATCAGAACCCGCACCCGTCGGGGCAAGGAACCGTTGAGCCGCGTTGGTCGATCCCGTAAAGATCGCACTGCTCAAACCCTGCACCACACTGTTCTGCATCTCAATCGCTTCATCGAGCGTCTTGTAAGTGAACACATACAAAATCGGTGCAAAGGTTTCATCCATCGCCATCGGAAGATCGTTGGACGCAGGAGCCCTGATGATCGTCGGCTTGACAAAGTGCCCGCCACTGAACTCCCCGCCCAGATCAACCCGCTCCCCACCAGTAAGCAACGCCCCGCCTTGCGCGACGGCTTCACTCACCGCATGTTCATATTGCTGCACCGAAGTCTCAGAAATCAATGGCCCCATCAACACCGATTCATCCAATGGATCACCAATCTTGACCGTTTCATACGCCTTGACCAACTTGGCCGTAAACGCATCGGCGATGGATTCATGAATAATCAACCGCCGCGTAGAAGTACAGCGCTGCCCAGCCGTCCCCACCGCACCAAAGACCGTCGATTTGAGCGCCAAATCCAGATTCGCATCCGGCTCAATAATCACCGCGTTGTTGCCGCCGAGTTCGAGCAGGCATTTGCCCAAACGACCCGCCACAACCGCGCCGACCCGCCGACCCATCCGGCACGAACCCGTCGCGCTGATTAGCGGATACCGCTTATCAGCGATCATCGTCTCACCCACCACCTCATCGGTCCCGATGACCAGTTGGAAAATATTCTCAAAGCCCATCTCCGAAGCGATCTTCTCGCCGATCATGCTTGTTGCGATCGCCGTCAGCGGCGCGAGGAGTGATGGTTTCCAGACGGTGGTGTCCCCAGCGATGGCCGCGAGCATCGCGTTCCAGCCCCAGACCGCATTGGGAAAGTTGAACGCAGTAATCACGCCAACAGGACCAAGCGGGAGCCATTGTTCTTTCATGGTGTGCTGAGGACGCTCCGAGGGCATCGTGATCCCGCACAACTGACGCGACATGCCCACCGCATAATCCGCAATATCAATCGTCTCCTGAACCTCGCCAATACCCTCGGCCTTGATCTTGCCCATCTCCAGCGACAACAACGAACCGAGGTCTTCAAGCACCGCCCGGTATTCATTGCCGATCCGCCGAACCAACTCGCCTCGCAGCGGGGCGGGGACTGTTCTAAAGGTCTTGAACGCCTCGGCGGCTTTGGCGGTGGTCGCTTCGTAGGACGCCGCGTCATCGAGCTTGACACCTGCCAGGGGTAATCCGGTCGATGGATTTCGCACGACGATGATGCCGTCGGCTTCGGGGGTTTCGTTGCCGGTGATGTCCATGACCACGCGAGGGTGATCGACCAGGCCGAGTTTGATGAGCAGAGGATGCGGGCTTGTGGTGGTGGTATTTGTCATTGGATAACGATACGCCCCCCCAGAGTAAAAGACCCCGCAAAGCGATGGTTCATCTCTCCGGGTGCCATGCTGGTGTGCTTTGCCACCTGCATGATCTTTGAACTGCTGAGTGGTCGATCATCCAAAGACCCGAAGGTGGCAAAGCCCACCATCGGGGCACCCGGAGAACAGCGGTGTTTACTTTGGGGGGAGGTGTTTGCTTTGGGGGGGAGGTGTTTGCATTGGAGGCATATGCTCGACTGTGAGCGATCCAGACACTCCAACACCCAAACGACTACCGACACTGGCGATGCCCGTGGCGCATCTACTGGCACTGGCACCACTGGATGTCTGGTTCCGAATGCTCTGGGGCACGCTTCCACATCCGCGCTACTGGCTCGCCTTACTTGGGATTGGACTGACCAGTTTAATTGGAACGATCTGGTCATTCCCTGAACGGGTTATCTTTTGGCTTTGCTGGTCGGTATTCAAAAAAGACAAAGAACGATTCGATCACCCGCCTGGGGTTCTTGTCATCGTCGGCTACTACCGCTCAGGAACCACCCACGCCCACAACCTCATCGCGTGTGATCCAGAAGCCGTCACGCCGCGCTGGTACCAGACGCTGCTGGGCCAAGGGTTCTTGATGAGTTGGGCCGTCACTCGGTTTTTGCTTGTTCCGTTTTTGGGTTCATCGCGCCCGCAAGACGGCGTGGGGTTCGGCCCGCTCTGGCCCGGCGAGGATGACTTTGCGCTCGCGGGATGGGGACGCTGCTCGACACTCCCAGGAAGGCTTATTTTTCCGAGCCAATGGGAGAAATGGAAAAAATGGAACACCCTCGAATCCTGCACCGACGCAGAACGCAAACGCTGGCGAAAAACACTCGCCGGCTTTGCCTGGAAAATCACCCGCAGACATCCAGACAAAATGCTCGTCCTCAAATCGCCAAACCACGGAGCCCACATCACCGAACTGACACAAATCTTCGGCGACCGCGTTCGCTTCCTCCACATCTCGCGTGATCCCATCAAGGTCATCGAATCCAATATCCGCATGCACGAGTCGCTCTCGCCACACCTCCTTGAAAAACCCCTTGATCCCATCACACTCCGCGCCAGGATCGTCGAAGAATATCTGGAAATAGAAACCGCCACGATCTCCCAAGCCCAGTCCCTCGATGAAGGCCGAATCGCGTTTATCACCCATGAAAATCTCATCGCCGATCCTGTCGGGCAGTTGAGCAAAGGATTCGGATCACTCGCCCTTGAACTCAGCGAGCCCCACAAGCGAGCCATCACCCGCTACCTCGTTGATCTGGGCACCTACAAACAATCAGCACACACACACGCCGACCTCAAAACACCAAGCGACACCGAATCCGAATCCATCAAGCAACTCCACGCCCTCAGGCCATCTCAAAACCAAGTCGCAACCGTCCCGCTCTCAAATCCAGAACACCCAAGACCCCCAGCCCGAACCGGATCAGGAATATTCGTCGCCCTGGCAACAACCATCGCATGGGGCATGTTCTGGATCGGGCTCATCTGGATCATCAAACAATCCTTCCCCGACTACCGCCCGCGTCTCGACCAACTCGTCTGGATCGGAGGTTCGGTGATCGGGCTCATCGCTGTCCGAGCCGCAGGCGGAGGATCAAAGCCCCTCGGCATCGCCGCGGCACTCCTGACGCTGCTTGCCTTCGTCAGCGTGTCGTTCCCGATCACCGTCATCAACTGGCATTTTGCGCAGGGCGAATCCATCTCTAATTTTCTCTACCACAACACCAAGGGCGCTCTTCACGGACTCACCGCACCATCGTCGATCATCTACGCCGTCCTTGGCATGCTCACCGCATGGCGGCACGCTTCAGAAACTGGACCCAGAGCCCCGGGTACATAACGACTACAAATGCCGGGTGGCCCGACGGAGCGGTCTTCCGCTCCTTCGGGTTCAACACACATGCTCTTGAACCCGAAGGAGGATAAGAATCCTCCGTCGGGCCACCCAGAGTTCGTTCGTGTACACTCCAGCATGCTCAAACTCATGCTTGTATTCCTCGGCGGCGGACTCGGATCCGTCGCACGCTTCGGGATCGGACAACTCATCGCCCGCTTTACACCAACAGGCCTCGAACCAAAGCACTGGCTCGATCTCTACCCACTGGCCACCATGCTCGTCAACCTCATCGGATGCGCCATCATCGGCGGCGCGTGGGCGTGGGCCATCGCCCGAGGCCAGCAATCCTCCCCCGCAATGATCTTCCTCATCGTCGGCGTCCTCGGCGGGTTCACCACCTTCTCCTCCTTCGGATGGGAAACCATCGAACTCATCCAAAATCAACGCATCGGAATGGCGACCGTCTATGTCCTCATGTCCCTCACCCTCGGGCTCCTCGGGGTCGTGGGCGGCTACACCATCGGGACGGCCGCGTTTGCAACAGGAGCATCATCATGATCGTCTATCTCATCCGCCACGGCCAAGCCGAAAATCAGTCTGAGTCAGGCAGAGACTCAGACCGCATCCTCACCCATCTCGGGCACCGGCAAGCCCAAGCAATCGCGATGTTCTTGACCGATCCAAAATCCAATCCACCGATCCGGGTGCTCGCCTCGCCCTACACCAGAACACAGCAGACCGCCTCGGCGATCTGGAACGCGATGGATCATCCCAATCAATCCGAAGAACGCCTCGCCGCCCACAAATCAGTCCCCGACATTCTCGATGTCATCGCCGACACACCCGTCTCCGTTCTGGCGATCATCTCCCACAACCCCATCATCAGCCGCACCGCCGATGTCCTGACTGCGGGACCATCCGCCGGGCACCTCTACTCCATGCGCCCAGGCCAACTCATCGCCCTCAAGATCGACCAATCCAACCCCCTGGGCTCGGCCCAACTCATCGCCCAGTTCCGGCTCGACGACTAGGTCGTGCCTGACGGCTGGGAGTTCTCTTTTCTGGGTGCCCCGTCGGAGCCGTCTTCGGCTCCTTCGGGTCTTTGAGCAACAGACAATACTGGTTTCTCAAGACCCGAAGGAGGATAAGAATCCTCCGTCGGGCCACCCAACAG
>JAESRA010000086.1 GCA_016764895.1 Phycisphaerales bacterium
GGGGGGGGTAATGTGATAACGAAGATTGCAGCGAGCAATCTAGACTACAGGATAAACCAATTGAAAAGGAGAATTGTATTGAACAAGTTATTAGCAATAGCCATAGGGTGTACCGTTGTCGCTTGCGGTTCAGTTCGCGCACAAAATGGAACGGCCGATGCCACACCTGAAATCGATCTTCCGCCGATGTCGGTGACACTGTATTCAGTTATGACGCCTTCAGAAACAGATGCGATTTCATGGGATTTGGATTATTCTGGATGGCGGGCAGTAACTCCTGATTCGTATGTCACACATTACGGGCACCTTAGCACGGCGAGTGCTGGCTGGGAGGAGCACGAGTTTGACAGTTGGTCGGATAGCAATACTGATCCAATAGATCCAGATTTAGATCCGCATCTTGAAGCAGTTTTCAATATGCCATCGATCTGGGATACTCTTAGTACATATACGATGCGCCCGTACACAGTGACTTCTTTCGCTCTTAATATATCACTTTGTATAGATGATGGTTGCTCTGTACCTTTACCGGGGGAATCTATTTATGATGATTCCAATGCCAAGTTCGTGATGCCTGAACAAGCAATTTCTGCAGTGCCTGTCAATAAAGCGAAGGTTGCGGCTTCAGACACAATGGGGCCTGCCGGGCAAGCACTCTTGGATTCGCTTCGTTCAAGTGGGCAAACAGATGCTCAAATTGAGAATCAATACCCAGGTCTCATTGGGCAGCAGGAACAGGTTGTGATTCCAGATATTGTAATCAATGCTTATTTAAATGAGATCGAGTATGTTGTCTATGATGACGATGATTTTATTGTGTCTGCTGAAAATTTGGTGCCATTCTTAGAATCAAAGGGTATGCCGGAACAGATGGTGTATGAGATTGTCAATGGGCTTCCAATCACACCACCTGCTTCATTCTTGATGGCTGATGGCGGAGAGGGTGGTGGGGATGACAGATGGGAAGATGTAAGGATTAAAACCACAATCAATGGGAGTGTCAGTGCCACTGGGAGCATTGGTGGAAACGGGGTGGAGGTTCGAGCTGGCTTTGAAGTGGAGATTGAGGGGACTGCTGGTCAGTTGGCCAACGGGGGTGCCGAAGCTGCTGCACTGGCTGTCCAGGCAGCAAAGGATGCAGTGAATGAAATAGTTGAAGAGGTTGAAGAGAATAAGGATGGGATTCCTGTTACCATCAAAGTGGCCTTGGTTGCTGTTGATGTTGTATTGTGGTTTCAAGGTTTGTTCTAAAGAGTACATTTATAGATAATGGGAACCAGCCCTCTGCCGAGGGTTGGTTTTCTTTGATAGCCGGAGGCCTCTTTCGACTGTATTGGGCGAAGGAGGCTTTGGGGGGTTAGGCGGCGGCTTTTTGGAGGTCTTCTTTGACGCCTGTGAGGTTGGCTTGGCCTTTTTTGTCGAGGAGGGAGACGATGATGGCGGTGGCGAAGCCGACGATGAAGGAGGGGAGGAGGACATCGAGGGATCCCAGATATTTAGAGAAGGTGTCCATGTCCAGTGCGCTGAGAATTTTGGGCGCGGCGAACTTGAAGAAGAGGACGCTTAGGAGGCCTGCGAGCATGGAACACTTGGCGGCGTTGGCGGTGAACCTTGACCAGTAGAGCGAGAGGATCATGGTGGGGCAGAAGGTGGCGGCGATGCCGGACCAGCCGAAGATGATGATCCAGAATATTTTGGTGTTGCCTTCAAACATGAGCAGGGTCATCCCGATGCCAAAGGCGATGAAGGCGAGGATCAGTGTGAGGACGCGGCTCATGGACATGAGTTGTTTGTCGCTCATTTCGGGGTGTTTGGTTTTTTGCCAGTAGTCGCGGACGGCGGCCGATGATGCGAGGACCAGGAGGGAGTCGATGGTGGACATGATGGCCGAGAGGACCATGGCGATGTAGACGCCTGCGAAGAATGCTGGGAGAAGGGCCTCGGACAATACGGGGAGGACGGCTTCTGAATCGAGTCCGATTTCTTTGGAGAACAAGGCGCGTCCTGTGATGCCGATGAGGACGGCGCCTGAGTCTGCCAGCAGTGTCCAGATGATTGCGGTGACGGTGCCTGGGGCGATTGATTTTTCGCTCTTCATGGAGATGTAGCGGACGAAGATTTGAGGGGAGCCCCAGAAGCCGATGCCGATGGCGGTGAGGCCGGCGATGGTGAAGATGGTTGCGGTGTTCCAGCTTCCTGTTGATGGTTCGATTATTCCTGCGGCGTTTTCTTGGCCTGGCCCGTGGAGGGAGAGGAGGTGGGGGTCGATGGCGCGGATGGATTCGATGACATTGGTGACGCCTCCGATTTCGAGCATGGCGACGATGGGGAGGATGACGAGTCCGAGGACCATGAGTGATCCTTGGAAGATGTCGGACCAGACGACGGCGGTGAATCCGCCTTGGGTGATGTAGATGAGGACGATTGCAAAGCCGATGGTGGCGCCGATGTAGGGATTGAGTCCTAGGAAATCAAAGAACGCGCCGCCTGAGGCGTGGACCTGGGAACCGGCGTAGATGGGGACAAAGAGAAGAAGCGAACCTGCGGCGATGAGGCGGAGTTGATGGGATTTGTCGCGGAAGCGTGATTCGAGGTAATCGGGGACGGTGATGGAGTCGTATTGGTCGGTGAGTCTTTTGAATCGGCGGGACATGAAGAGCCATGCGCCGCCGACGCCGATGATTTCGCCTAGGACGACCCAGAATGCTTGTGCGCCGAGGGCAAAGCCCATGCCTGTGAGTCCTAGGAGGAGCCATGCGGATTCTCCTGTGGCTCTTGCGGAGAAGGAGACGGCGAGGAAGCCGAGTTTTTTTCCGCCTGCGAAGTAGTCTTTGATGTCGTGCATTCGCTTGGAGGCGAAGTAGCCGATGAGTAGGAGGATGATGCCATAGATGGTGACGGCGATTGTTTTATGGATGATGGGGTCGATGGGGCACCTCGTGGGATTGTGCGGTGAGTTGGAGTGTTTACCCTACGCGAAGGGGGTGGTGTATGCAACTTCGACAAAAAAACCCCGATCGGGGTTCATCAGGCAGCCGATCGGGGTTTGGATCAGGAATAGGGGTGTGTTATCGGCGGCGACGGCTGGTTAGGGCGGGGAGTCCGAGGAGGAGGGCGAGGGTGGAGGGGGCGGGAACGATGTTGGTGTTGACCCAGTCGACGGCGGCTTCGTGGGCGGGTTCGTTGTGGATTCCGAAGCCGTGGACGAAGAAGATGGGGTCAGCGGCGAGTCCACCGACTGTGAGATCGAATGACCAGAGGTAGAATCCGTTTGCGTTTGTGGAGATGTCGGAGAGGGCGAAGTCGATGTGTTTGTGGAGGAAGCCGTCGGCGGTGGTGGTTCCGATGTCGAAGCCGGCGACATCGGTGTCGGTGGCGTCGAGGAGTGATGAGAAGATGTGGGAGGGGGCTTTGGAGATGGTGAGGGAGTTGTTGGCGGCGGTGAAGTTGACTTGGCCTGTGCCGTCCCAGTGGTAGAGGTTTGCGGTGGTGGTTCCGATGGTGAAGCTGTGGGCGTCGAAGTTCAGTGCGGTGTTTCCGGCGAGGGCTTGGAAGCCGGTGGGGATGTTGGATTGGGAGAGGGCGTTGAAACCGGGTTCGTCGGAGGTGCCGAAGAGATCGAACTCGCCTTCGTAGACTCTGGTGTTGGTGTTGAGGATTTGGCCTGAGTTGAAGTCATATTGGCCGGTGAGGAGGTTGCCGGCGTTGTCTTGGATAAGGAGGAGGTCGGCGTGCTGGGCACTGGCCAGGGTGGAGAGTGAGAGGGTGGACAGGACGGTGATTGTTTTGATATTCATGGTTGGTTTCCTTTGTTTTGAATGGTGATTGTGTTTGGAATGGTGGTTTAGAACGGTTATGGGTTGGCATCGGGGTCGAAGCGGTTTTTGTCGATGCTGGTGAGGACTTCTTGGAAGCGCAGAGTTTTTACATGGCCGTCGAGGAATCCCCAGTTGGACTGGGCGTTGTTGGTTCCTGGGTCGCCGGCGACGGCGTTGATTTGGGCTTGTTGCTGGGCTTTGAAGGGTGGAGACGGGTGGTTGATCCAGCTTTCGATGTGAGGGTGGTCAGCGGCGGCATACTGGCCTTCTTGGGCCATGTGCAGGAAGTGGACGGTGGAACTGGGTCTGGGGACGGTGTGCATTTTGTATCCTCGGAAGGGGATTTGGAAGTTTGGTCCCCAGGGTACGGTGGAGGTGTCGAGGAAGTTGTTGATGCCGTAGCTTGTGAGGCGGCGTTGTGTTGTCGGTGCGCCGGGGACGGGTTCTCCTTCTGGGTATGGTCCCCAGTGGGTTGAGTTGTCGAGTGGTGAATGAACGATGAGCTCGGAGTTGTAATACGAGCGTAGGGTTTCGAACCAGGGGTCAAAGTCGCCGTGTGATACGCCGGCGTGTGCGATGTTCGCTTGGATCAAGCGAGCGTCGTTATCTTCGGCGTACATGGTGTGGGCGATTTCCATCTGTCGCAGGTTTGAGAGGTCCACCATGCTCTGGGCGCTGTTTCGAGCTTTGCCGAGGGCGGGTAAGAGCAGACCGATCAGGATTGCGATGATGGCGATGACGACCAGCAGTTCGATCAGGGTGAATCCCGATCGGATAGGCATGGTGTCCTTCCCCCGCTGGCGTTTTTCAGGTGCGCAGCGGTGACATGTTTTGTTGTGTTGAGATGCAGATTGGTTGTCGTGTCTGGCTTACGACAATGGGGGGGCCCGCGCGGGGCGATCGGAGAGTATGTAGAGTGTGGGCACGGCCGAGTGTGGGCGCGTGGGTTGTTGCGTAATGGAAGGGAGTGGGAGGGGGAGTTGGGTTGGTTCGGTGAGGGTGGGGGTTAGGGAGTGGAGGGAGAGGCAGAGGTGGCAGTCGTGGTCGGTGGGTTGATCGGATGGCTGATTGGAGGGATGTGATTTGGGAGCTTGTTTTGAAGGGGTTTGGGTGTTTTCGGTGGTGTGGCAGGCGTGGGAAAGGGTGGAAGAAGAGTGGTGGGTGAGGTTGTGGAGGGTGCGCAGGGCGCCCATGCCGTGGAGGGTGAGGACGGCGGTGATGAGGAGCAGGATGGCGCGGTTTGGCTTCACGATCGCTGGACTATACCACAGGATTTTCTATCGGGCCACGAAAGTTTTGGGATTTCGATGGGGATTTAGCCGCGGGGGTGGAGGTTTTTTATGGTTTGGCGGAGTTTGGTGCGGTCTACATGGGTGTAGATTTGGGTGGTGGTGATGTCGGCGTGGCCTAGGAGGTCTTGGACGATTCGGAGGTCGGCGCCGCCTGCCAGGAGGTGGGTGGCAAAGGAGTGGCGGAGCATGTGGGGGTGGGCTTTTTCGAGGCCTGCTTGGTTGGCGTAGTGTTTGACGAGTTGCCAGACTCGGACGCGTTCTATTGGTCGGCCTGTGCGGGAGAGGAATATTTTTCCTTGGTCGCGGCGGTCGGCGGCGCGCTCGGCGGTGATGAGCATCGGGCGGCATTGTTTGAGGTATTGATCGAGGGCGTTGATTGCTGGTTTGCCCATGGGGACGAGGCGGTGTTTGTCGCCTTTGCCGAGGATTCTTATGACGCCGATGCGTTCTTGGAGGTCGGCTAGGGCGATGGTGCCGACTTCGGATGCTCGGAGTCCTGAGGCGTACATGAGTTCGAGGATGGCGCGGTCGCGGAGGTAGAGGGGGGGGGCGTGTTTTTTGCCGTGCTCTTCACTTTGGGGGGTTGCGGGGCTGCAAGGAGTTTTTTTATTTGGTTTGGTGAGAGTACGCCTGGGAGTTTTTTCCATTTGGCGGGTTGGTCGAGGTGGTCGGCGGGGTTGGTTTGTATTTTGTCGTTTGCGTAGAGCCAGCGGTAGAAGATTTTTATGGTGGCGATGTGGCGGGAGACTGTGGTGCCGGCGTAGCCGCGGTCTTTGGTGAGGGAGCGGATGTGGGCGATGAGGTTTTCTGGGAGTGTGTTGTGGGCGTCTTGGATGCCGCGTTGTTGGAGGTCTAGGAGGAGTGTTTCGAGGTCGCGGGAGTAGGCTTCGATGGAGGATGGGGCTAGGCCGCATTCTGTGCGGATGAAGTTGATGAAATGACGGCGGAGGAGTTTGTTGGGTTCTGAGAGTTGTTGTATTCTTGTGTTTTGGGCGGTTGTCACGGGGTTTTTATCGGTTGTTTTGGGTGTCTTTCGGTATGAAGACCCGAAGGTGGCAAAGCCCACCATCGGGGCACCCGCCCATTGTCTATTGCCTATTGCCTATTGCCCATTGTCTATTGCCTAAGACACTACTGCGCCGAAGACGGCGAGTAGTGGCACCGGAGAGGGGAGTTATGGATGCGTGAAAACGCCCCGGTCTGGGAGGACCGGGGCGTTGAGGGTCAGCTCTATGAGGGTGTCAACCTTTGCTTTAACTTTCGGGATTAACCGAGGAGTTGGAGCACATTCTGTGGCGACTGATTGGACAGTGCCAGAACATTGGTCGATGCCTGGACAAGGACCTGGTTGCGGGTGAGTGATGCGGTTTCTGCTGCGAAGTCTGCGTCACGGATGACGGACTCTGCGGCGGTGATGTTTTCCAGAGCTGTGCTGAGTGAACGCTGGGTTGCGCCAACGACATTTTTCTGGAAGGCACCGAGGCGACCACGGGTCGAGGAGACCTGGTTGATTGCTTGGTCAACGATTTTCTGGGCGATGTCCAGATCGTCGCCGTCAACGACATTGAAGGACTTGCCTGAGGCGAGGTCATCGAGGAAGCCGTCGGTGGAGTTGCCGAGCTTGCGTGCTGAGAGGTCGCCGATTCCGAGTGAGACTCTGCCTGCGATGTTGACCTCTGCGGCGAGCTGGAAGTCTGCACCGCCGCCGGTGATGGTGAATGCAGCGACTGAGCCGAGTGCCTGTGAGGTGGCGGTATCGAGTGAGAACTCGACATCGAGGAAGTCGGAGTTGACTGAGAGGGTTCGTCCTTGACCAACGGCGACGAGTCCGTTGATTGTACCGGTGATGTCTTGTCCTTCGTCGCGGATGCCGTTTTCGGCGGGTGCTGCGCTGAAGAGGGTA
>JAESRA010000087.1 GCA_016764895.1 Phycisphaerales bacterium
CGGCACCATCGTCGACATCGCCCTGGTCCACCGCCGCCTGAGCATCATCGACCACGAGGGCGGCTCCCAACCCATGGTCCACGACGGCCAGCGGCTCCGCCCAGACCTCACCTACCAACCCGGCGAAACCCCAATCATCGCCAGCGAGATCGACCCCAACAAACCACTCGTCGCCGTCGTCTTCAACGGCTGCATCTACAACCACCGCCAACTGCGAACAAAGCTTGAGGCGGCGGGCCATGTGTTTGAGACGGATCATTCGGATACGGAAGTGCTGGTGCATGGGTGGCGGGAATGGGGCATGAAAATGCAAAGCAAACTTGATGGCATGTATGCAACATTAGAATGGGATCGTCAGACAGGACAACTGGCTACCACCACAGATAACTCAGGTGAAAAGCCGCTCTTCCAGAATGCCTACAGAATCACTGAATCGTTCTATCGTATGTATTCGTCTATACCCGCAGGATTACTCAGGCATCAACAACCTGCCATTCAACTGCACGATCAGTACGACACTTCGCAAACAAAGGGATTGCAGCAATGGATACGCTCTGGATCCGGTTTCGTTCCGGCAGCTTCACTCTACAACTCTTCCAAAGGAGATTGGACAATTTGCCCCCCACTGCCATTACAAGGTGCAAAAGATCCGGTATACAAGATCGATCTTACCAAACACTCTGGCAGAAGTGTCGGTCGATTATATAAATCACCGAACCGATCAAACAGTGGGCGTCGCCTAACAACTCTTGCAAAAGCAGACTACTCTATATCTCATGCTGTATCATCCCGGCTCGAAGCCGATGTCCCCCTCGGCGTATTCCTCTCAGGAGGAATCGACTCTGCACTCATCGCCGCCATCGCCCATCAACACCGCCCAGACATCAAAACCTTCACCGTCCGCATGCCCGACAAACGCTACGACGAATCGGAAGCCGCCCAGCAAACCGCCGATGAAATCGGCACCGATCACACAACCCTCGATTGCGATCCCAACCCGGCAAATGACCTCATCATGCTCATCGAGCAACTCGGGCTCCCGTTCGGAGACAGCTCATTGCTCCCAACCTACTGGGTCTCCAAAGCCGCACGCCAGCACATCAAAGTCGCACTCTCAGGCGACGGTGGCGACGAACTCTTCGGCGGCTACCGCCGTCACTCCATCGCCCCAATGCTCAACCGCTGGCACCACCTGCTCAAATTCATTCCCACCACACTGCTAAATCAACGCCAACCCGGCAGCCGATCGACCTACCTCGCCCGCCTTTCGACCGCAGCCCGCTACGGCGGATACTCCGAACTCTTGGCCATCTTCCCAACACCTGATCTCCGTAAACTCATGAGTATCGTCGATGATGATCCGCCGGGCTTTGATCGGTTTTATCGAGTCGACGACCCACTCCGCGAAGACTTCACGAACTACCTCCCCGATGATCTCCTCCGAAAAACCGACACCGCCTCGATGGCCGTCGGGCTCGAAGTCCGTGCCCCGTTTCTCGCTCGCGATCTCGTCGAAGCCGCAATGCGAACCCCGCTCGATGTCCTCATGCCCAACGGTGAGCGCAAAGGCCTCCTCAAACAAGTCGCACGCAAATACCTCCCAGACCACATCGTCGATCGTCCAAAACAAGGCTTCGCCATCCCCATCGGCCAATGGTTCCGCACAGACTATGGCCACATGCGACAACTCCTCCACGACCACCTCCACTCAACAGACCCATTCCCAGGTCTAGAAGACGCAGGCGTCAACATCAACATGAAATTCGTCAATCAAATGCTCAAAGAGCATGACGCGGCTGGCGAAAAATCAATCAACCCCTGGCACGGCCGAGACCACTCCCAACGCCTCTACATGCTCCTGGTCCTCAGCATCTGGAGCAAATGGCTCGATCGCGTGCGGCAAGAATCTTAACTCCCGATCAACCCTGAGCAATCTTCCCATCCAGATGCACATCCATCTGCGGATACGGAATCCCAATATCAGCACCATCCAAAGCATACTTCACATCACGAGTAAGCCGATCGCTCACCGCCCAAAAATCCGCCGCATTGACCCACACCCGAACAGACCAGTCAATCGACGATCCACCAAGCCCAGTCAGCACCGCAGCGGGCTCCGGGTCTTGAAGCACCCCGTTGCACGCCTTGGCCGCGGCGACCAAAACCTCACGGGTCTTATCAACATCAGCCCCATAATCCGTACCAACCGACACTGATACACGCCGTGTATCGTGGTGTGAAATGTTCTCGATCGTCCCACCAAAGACCGACCCATTGGGCACAATAATCCGGCGATTGTCCGGCGTATCAAAGGTCGTCGTAAACAACCCGATCTCAATAACCTTACCAGTGGTGCCCCCAGCGCTGGCGACATCGCCGACCTTAAACGGACGGAAGAACAACAACATCACACCGGCCGCCACATTACCAAGCATCCCCGACATCGCCATACCAACAGCAAAGCCAGCCGCCGCAAGCACCGCAGCGAAACTCGTCGTCTCAACACCGAGCGTTCCAAGAATCGTAATCCCGCCGGCAAAGAGGACAAAGTACCGAACCATGTTGCCAAGGAACCGCGCAAGTGTTTCTTCAACATTGGCCTTGCGACAGGCCTTGGTCGTCATCCCCCGAATCCACCCGGCAACAAACAGCACCGCAAGGATCAGGACGATGGCCAAAAGGACTGGCTGACCAATCGTTTCCCACGCAAGAATCCAGGTATCCCCGCTCGTGTCCCCGCTGGTAATCCGAGAAACCAAATCCCCAAATCCTTCAGTCGCTCCCGAATCAACTGCCGTTTGCGTGGCATCCACCACGGCCTCTGTTGCGTTTGCAATATCTTCTTGCATCATTCATAACTCCTGTGCGTGTTGTGCCGTCCCCACAGCAATGAAAGAAACTTTCGATCCCATACTAGAACTGCCAACCCACGGTGATGTCAAAGTAAATGTCGTTATTGTCCTTAATACCACCAGGCTCCGAGTCGTATTTATGGGTGAGCTTGAACTGGAGATTCATATTACTCTCCTTATCAAGGAGGATATTCCATTTCAAATGGTTGTTGAAGCGATCACGAGCCACCTCCGAGACATCCACAAAATATTCCGACCCGCCTTCGATATTCATAATTTCATTGAACCGGTGCCTGAGATCCAGGCCAGTCACCAGTGCTTCTGGACGGAAGTCATCAATTGATCCACCAAAGGTTTGCGAACCACCAAAGCCAGTCCGGCCTTTGAAGCTGGTCTTGTCATTCTTGATAAACTGATAACTGATACCCGCGTGGGCCGAAGCTCGATAATCCCAGTCCTGAAACTCGTCGGCCTCAAAGCTGGCGGTAGTCCACCAGCCAATCTTGTGCCCTTCGGGAGCAAGCCATTCGTGCCGAAAATCAATATCCAGCCGATTCTGCGAATCGACACCGTTGCGGGTTGCGAATCTATATTCACTCCCAAGTTTGGTCAAGTATTTCTTCGATTTCCGTTTGGTGTGGAACTGAAAATTCAGGTTTGTATTCTCTGTGTTGCCAGAAGATGTGTTGAATCCAAATCGAACCGATCGCTTCCAGCCGATCCAAAATGATGGCCCCTTCTCTTTTTTCTTGATCACTTCAGGAGGGGGCGGCGAGATCGCATCAGAGGCCGGAATATCTTCGGGCTGGCTAACCGCTAGCACCGCTGCAAAGACCTGTGCCGGATTGGGAATGGCTCCGACAGCAATCGCATGAGCGTTTGCTTGCTCAAGATTCAACTGCGCAATCTGAACCTGCTTCATAGCAATCGTGTAAGCCACCTGGGCAGCATGAAGCTCTTGAAGAGCGGCCGCCGCTTCAAAATCTGCGTCAACCCTCCCCAAACATTGCCCAGCGAGAACCAAAGCCAAGAAACCCGCAAAAACTCGTCCGATGGCCATATCACGCCACCTCCCAAATATGAAACCCGATTAAAATCATGCACTCAACAAGAACAGACTCAATCGTAAAACACACCATGAAACACATCAAATAGATACCATGTACACCAATATCGTGTAGCATTGTACCAGTTCCGGGTATCTGACCGAAGAAGATACCAGAACCGATCTCACAAATATCAAGGACGGCTCATGGATACACCTACCCCCAATACCTCGGCAACCCGACGCCAAGTTCTGTACTTCGGAGCCAAGGCAGGTTCACTGGTTGCACTCAGCGGGCTCCTGACCGGCCTGGGAGGGTGCCAGAGCAGCTCAAAGCGTGGCTCTACATCAGGGAACATGATCGGCCAACCAATCCCAGCAGACCCGGCTCTCGCCACCCATGCACCCTCACATATCCCAGCAGGCACAAAATATATCCCCACCCAATCAGGAAAATTAACCCAACTCCCAAACTTCGTCATCCCACGCACCGCCTGGACCCGTGGTAAAACCAAAGCCAGCCTTGCCGATCCGATGAGCCGTATTACGAGAATCACCGTCCACCACGACGCCATCAGCCCCCTGCCATCTGGCCGATACTCCGATTCGGTCCGTCGCCTCACAATCATCCGCAGAGGGCATCTCAACAACCGCTGGGCCGACATCGGATACCACTACGCCATCGACCCCGCAGGCAGAACATGGCAAGCACGCCCCCTGACCTTCCAAGGGGCCCATGTCAAAGACCACAACCCCGGAAACATCGGAATCGTCCTCTTCGGAAACTATGAAAACTCGTGGCCCACCGCAAAAGCACTCAACACTCTCAACACCCTCATCGCCCACGAAATGCACCGTTTCAATCTCCCACTGGGCCGGATCTACACCCACCGAGAACTCCGCCCCACCGCCTGCCCAGGACGCCACCTGCAATCACAGATGATTCAGTTCCGCAGACCAAACGGCTCACTCGCAATGCTTCTCAATGATGCCTCTCAGGCCTGAGCTTCTGCCGGCTCCGTGACCGAATCATCGATCTCGCGACGACCAAAGATCGCAGTCCCCACACGCACAATATTGGCCCCCTCTTCAATCGCAACCTCATAATCTCCCGACATGCCCATCGACAGCAGGTTGAAGTGCCCCTCCCCGACCCCCGCCTTGGACAGATCATCATAAATCTCTCGGCAGCGAGCAAAGTGAATCCTGGATGCCTCAGGATCAGTCGTAATCGGCGCCATCGTCATCAGCCCACGAACCCGGACATTAATCATGGTGTCAATCTGTTCAGAAATCGCCCCCAGAGCCGCGATCGGAAGTCCCGACTTCGAATCTTCACCAGAAATATTGACCTGCACCAACACATCGATCTCACGGTCGAGCTTATTGGCGATCACCTGAAGCTCCTCAGCAAGACGGAGCGAGTCAATCGAATGAATCAGCCGAGTACAATCAGCGATCTTGCGGACCTTGTTCCGCTGGAGATGCCCAATCATGTGCCAACGGACCGGATCAGTCGCGTCGATCTGATGAGTATCCGAAGATGTCCGAGGCATCGAGTTGATCCGATCAAACCACTCACTCAGCATCCCCGCACGCTGGGCAAGCTGCGGCACACGATTCTCACCAAAGTCTCGATGCCCAAGCTCAACAAGCTCCCTGATATCTTCAGGCTCTGCGTACTTAGCGACCGCCACAAGATACACCGATTCTGGAGTCCTTCCGGATCGAATAGCCGCCTGGGCAACGCGTTCTTTGACTTCTGCATACCGATCCGAGAGTGCTGTCATCGTAACTCCATACTGGATGCTCATGAACCAGAAATGTTCGTGTTCAAATCATGTCAAAATTACGGCGAACCAATCGGCTTCCTACGAGCAGGATCCGTCGGCGAACTCGTCCCTTGGGGTTCTGGCTTTTGCTTCCATCGACCATAGCCAAGCTCTTTATCACGCTCGCTGGGGTCTTGGGCATCGGCCGTCAAACCAAAGCGGTTCTGAAGATCCTGATCCGCCCCGCTTGCCTGCTTTATATCAACCCTGCGTTTTTGAAGGTCTCGGCAGCCGCCCATCGAGACTAATGAGACCAATGAGATCATCGAAATCGTCGATACACAGACAACAACGAGCCCCGTAAACCCAGCAGCTCCAAATCCACGCTTTGTAGTGACATCTTTCATCCAGAGAGTATACGCCCAAGAACTACAACGGATCACGCATAATATCAGGCCCTGCGCTATGTGGCGGGGCCACCAACCCAGGATCAGCCGTTTCGATCCGGCTATTGAGATCCATCAGACGCGACTCAAGCCGCTGCATCCGCCCGCTCAACTCATGAACCGCCTTGCTAATCTCGTCGAACTGCTCGCTGGCACGCCCGCCGTCAACCTCAAGATACCCAAGCGACTCTTCGAGAATACTCAATCGTTCAGAAATCGTTTTTTGTGAAGAATCTGGGCTCATTGCTCAAGATGATACGCACCCAAAACTCAACCGGCCTTGGGGAGACCGATGAGTTTGCCCTGGGTTTGGTCGCAAACGATCCGGTTCCGCCCAGATTCCTTGGCCTTGTAAAGATTCGAATCAGCATGCTCGATCCAAGGCATTGGCTGCAAAGTCGCCCCATCGCTGCATCCTGTGATGCCCATCGAAATGGTGATGTTCCGATCCGGATGCCGAGGCCAGTGGATTGCTTCGCAATCAGTGCGGATCCGCTCGCAAAGCCCCAACGCCTGCTCCGGGCTCGTTTCCGGGAGAATAAGCACAAACTCTTCGCCACCATATCGACATGCGATATCGCTCTTGCGAACATGACTCTGGATGAGATTGGCAACCCCAGAGATCACCGCATCACCCGCCGGATGCCCGAATGAATCATTGACCGATTTGAAGTTGTCAATATCCATCATCACAATCGTAAGCCCATTGGAATGTCGTAGGCATCGTTCGTATTCCTCGATCCATCGCTGATCAAAGTATGCCCGGTTATAAAGCCCGGTCAGCCCATCCACCTGAGCCTTCTGCTCGAGCATCTTGAGAAGCGATGAGATCCGCAACGAACTCCGGAGACGGGCCCTGAGTTCGGTCAGTTCAAACGGCTTGGATACAAAATCAATTGCCCCAAGATCAAAGGCCGTGACCTTGTCCTGAGTCGTGTCCATCCCTGAAAGAACAATGACCGGGATATTTCGAGTTATGGGCTCTTCCATCAAACAACGGAGTGTTTCAAACCCGTCCATCACCGGCATATCAATATCAAGCAAAATCAGATCCGGTGGATTTTTCTTAGCAAACTCGAAGCCTTCCAGGCCGTTGTATGCGCTCGCAAGTTGGACAGACTCATACTTCAACCGCGCCTTGAGTAAGCGATGCACAAAGTCTGAATCGTCCACCAATAGAACAACAGGCCTGCTATCGAGTTGGTTGTTGCTTGGGTCTGGCATGCGTGCAAATTGTCCGTTGGAGTATCGAACTGTAAATAACTGGTTATGAATCGATGTATTTGAGATATGAGTTGCACTCGGTTAACAGTGCATCGAACTCGTCCTGAATTTGTTCAAGCTCGACCATTTCGAGATTGCTTGTTTTGAGCCGTTCTTCGAGAATTCCTGCAGTGGTTCCGATTGGATCAAAACCAAAGCCTGGAGCTGCACCTTTGAGTTGGTGAGCCAGCCTATTGAGATGAGAGAAATCTCCCGCCTCTGCAACAGACCTGAGAGTATCAATCCTGCTGGGCAGTTCTTCGAGGAACATCTCGATGAGTTCGATATCATCTTCGTCAGTGACATCGAGTGAAAATTGTGCCTGGTCATACTGTGGCATAATGGTCTCCTGCCGTGAACTATCGGCAGGTCACATTGAGAGATTCAGTGCGTCACATGAAATGGCGTGCTATCCCAACAGTATCGTCGGGCAGTATCGTCCGAATAAACAAAGCCAAGTGGAACAAGAACGAAGCCATTGGCTCAGATCGCAGGTTCTCAAGCAAAGAAGCGAGTACCTACGAAAAAAAAGAAAGTGACCCCAGCGGGATTTGAACCCGCGTTACCAGGATGAAAACCTGGTGTCCTGGACCAGGCTAGACGATGGGGCCGATCGGACAGGGGGTACTGTATTCGCCGATTTCCCTTCGTCAAGTCATCGAGCCAGTGAATTGAGTTTCTCCACCAATCAAGGCCAAGAATCGACACTCAATACCGGCCCAACTCGGCCTAAGCCTCAAACGACGGAAGAATGACCAGGACCAATAAATCATAGAACAAATGGACCCCAACAGCGATTCCAAGCCCCCGCATCAAAAACAAGAGCCCAAAATACATCCCAGCAATAAAGTAAAAAAAGCCCCTCCGAAAATCAATCGAACCATCCAGCAAAAACATCTGATCGTGATGCCAAGCAAAGGCCACCGAGGACAAAATCAACCCAATCACGAACCCCTTGGTCTGGCTAAACCCAAATACATCCGAAATCAAAAAATGGATCAAAGTAATCAACACCAAGCGAAAGAGCATCTCTTCATACAACGACGCCCCCAACGCCAGCATCACCTGGCTCGCCTGTGATGGATCTGCCCCACCAACCATCCCCACAGATTGAATAACCATCTCAGAGCCCCCCCCGCCTCCAGGCTTGAGAATCATCACGATGACCACCAATGGCAGCGTCAAAAAAGCAGACTCAGCAACCATCTTGACCCACACCATGACCGAAGGCCGAAACGGATCTCGGCTCAAAATATGCTGAATTACAAGCATCGTCACCAAAGCAAGCGCCGGCAAATGCAACCCAACAACCCCAAAGAGATCAAAAAATCGCACAAGCATCTGATGGGCTTGGAGCGAATCACGAACAGGCCCAAACACCCCCATCGTCCCAAGCTCATACAAAATCACAATCGGCAACAAAAACATCAGTATCTGGAGCGGACGCATCGAAAGAGCAAAATAACTACCCCGCCCCAAAATAGGTCGCTGGGCAACCCCCAACTGATTGGGGAGCATTTTCTTCGTTCGTGCGTTCGATTTAGACATAGCCTGCTGATGATCTTCTGTGATGTTCGAGTTGGAATCCGATCAGTATCATAGAAAAACCCGACCGGAAAGGTCGGGTTTCGATCTGAAAGATTACAATTTCAAGACTCAGCCTGCGTGGGCTTTGAGTCGAGCATTCATACGGCTCTTGCGACGGGCCGCTTGGTTGCGATGGATCACACCCTTCTGAGCGGTACGATCGACAATCGCCGAAGCCTTGCGGAATGCTGCAACAGCGTCGCCACCACCTGAGATGCTGGTTTCAAAGTCCTTGATCGCAACGCGCATCGATCGCAGACGCCAGCGGTTAATCGCACGGCGTTTGATGTTCTGACGGATACGCTTCTTAGCGGAGTTGGAGTGGGCCATACAGTCTGCATCCTCTGGCAACAAGTGCCTCTATATACCTACCAGCGTGGAACCCCACGCCGGGTCGATATTGTTCACCCCACAGCAAAAGAAATCAAGCCAGAACCGATATTCAACTTGCCAAATCCCGAATATAGGCTTACCGTACCCCTCGTTCAGCAATGAACGGGATGCGTGCGTAGCTCAACTGGATAGAGCACCTGACTACGGATCAGGAGGTTGAGGGTTCGAATCCTTCCGCGCGTGCTTCACAAACCCCGTTTCTAGCGGGGTTTGGCTGTTTTTGACGACCGCTTTGCTCCAAATGGGCCTCTGCCAAAAAATTGAAAACAGACCCAACCTACTTCGGTGATGAACGAGCCACTTCCAGCTCAGTGAGTACACCATCCTCCATATGAAGAATTCGATCGAAAACTTCAAGGGAGCGTTGGTCGTGGGTCACCACCAACACGCCGGCCTGATTTTCGTGTCCGATCTCTCGAAAAAGCTCCATGACCTGTCGCCCAAGTTTGCTATCAAGGGCTGCCGTCGGCTCGTCAGCAAGGAGCAAACTCGGTTTGTTGGCCAATGCACGAGCGATCGCGACGCGCTGTTGCTGACCGCCTGAGAGTGCTGATGGCAGGTTCTTGGCGCGATCGGCGAC
>JAESRA010000088.1 GCA_016764895.1 Phycisphaerales bacterium
TGCAACGCACCGGCTGCTGCATCCCAACCCAACAAGGAGTTTCCCAGTGAAAACCAACGAAGAACTCAGACAGCAAATCCGCTCCGACTACGCAGGCATCGCCAATGTCGAGTTCCGCCTCGGCGAAATCGAACACCTCCCCGTCGCCGACAACTCCGTCGATGTCATCACCAGCCTTGATATCCAAGCCCAAAAACCCTACAACTGCGGCCCAAACTGCTGCTAATCGGTTCTCGACAGAAAAATTCAAGGGTCATCAAAATACTCTTGATCTGGCGAAATCTTGTTGAATAGATAAGGAATAAAAAACAGTGGTATTAAAACAAGTAGCATAAATCCGTATGCGACAATCAAAAAGCTAAGCGGAACCGCGAGAATACCACTGAAAATACCCAAAACCAAATACCCAGTTTTAAAAAAGACAGCCGTTCCGACGACTACCCCGATCGCGATACTGAGAACTGCTGGAATAAACTCAAATAGCAGGCTCGGACCATTTTGCCCAATGTGTTGCATATCTGGGTCGACCATCGAACGAACCTCAAATCAGCTTTACATCATCAGTAGATTGCCGATGAGTGACCCAAGCAACAATGCAAGCACAATCAAAAACGGTGGCCAAAGAAGGCGGTCGAGTAAACCATTGGTGTCTTTCTTGACCGAATTCTCTTGCATCGGGGTCGTCACCGCAGCCTCGGCCTGAGCAAGCGCCGTCAAATCCGCCTCGCCCATCACATCATGATGAGCAATCGGCGGAACCTCCCCATCTTTGAGTGCACGCAAATCTACCAACAAATCCGAACAATCTTTGTAACGATGACGAACCTTCTTGGCCATCATCATCTCGATCACCTCGCTGATCCCCGCCGACAACTTCGGATTCACATGGTCCGGCGGAATCAACTCACTCTTCAAATGCTTGTGCATCACCGCACTCGGACTCTTGCCCTCAAACGGCACCGCACCCGTCACCATGTGATACAGCGTAGTCCCCAACGAATAAATATCCGCCGGCGGCCCAATATTCTTCTCCCCCCGAATCTGCTCAGGTGAAATATAATACGGCGTACCAAACGCCCGACCAGCCTCAGCCTCGGCGGCCTCGACATCACTCATCGCCCGCGCAAGCCCCATATCGGCAAGCTTCACAACACCCTCTTTGGTGATCATAATATTCTTGGGCTTGACATCCCGGTGAATCAACCCCTGATCATGCGCATGCTCAAGTGCCTCAGCAACCTGGATAATAATCTCGACCGCAAGCTTCTCATCAAACCGCTTGTGCTCGACGATATCCTCGTGGACCGTCCGCCCATCGACATACTCCATCACGAAGTAGTAGATATCCCCTTCATTGCCAACATCAAACGCCTGGACAATGTTGGGATGATTGAGCGACGCCGCCGCCCGACCCTCGGCAAAGAATCGCTCAATAAACTGAGGATTCTGCGAAAACTTCTCAGGCAGCTTCTTGAGCGCGACCATCCGGTCCAGCGAAACCTGTTTGGCCTTGTACACCGTCGCCATCGCGCCGGCACCGAGTTTGCCAAGAATTTTGTATCCAGAAATCTTATTGCCCGAACGCTCCGCCTCGATCGACTCACGGAGCCGAGAGAGCTGGCGTTTGGTGATGAACTCGCGATCAACGAGCACATGGGCGAGTGATTTTTCCGATGGCCCTTCATCGCCCTCGCCTCGGGTCATGGTCTTGCAATGCTTGACCTCATCGCTGGTGGCGAGCCCCTGGTCAATAACCAAGCGACCAATGAGCGTGTCAAGATTCGTGCCCGACTTGGTCGCTGCAAGAATCGACTTCTCTGAATCCTCAATAGTCGCCGCATCGGTAGACCCCGGATCCAGCGGCGCCGTATCCTCCGGCGAGATCGGGCTCACGCCATCATGGGTGTCTTCAAGAAGACGCGGGATCGAATTGTCATCATGATTTTGAGACACGAGTCATCACCATTGAATAGTTTCACTGAAGTCCAACCCAAGCCCACACCGGGCAGATTGACCAAACAGCACAACATCGAGGGTAGGCAACCGATTTAGATTCGGCAAAGAGCCACGGGACCAGCACTCGGCTCGACCCGCCCCTCAACACAAGAATCCCGGCCAGAGCAACCGGGACACAGACTGTACCAAGATACGGCCCGTTTATGGCTTCGGATCATCCAGATTCAAACAAAAACACATTCCGACGATCAACACACAACAACGCAGGCCCGATAGCCCATATCAACAGAGACACCTCTTTGTTCAATTCATCAGAATCCGCCCAGATCCACGCTTTAGAAATGGTGTATACTGACCTGCAAACCCAAATGTGCTTCGGCACTAAAAAAGTGATCGACTGTTTCAAATATGCTCACCACCGACTCACGCCCCCGAAACCTCCGGTGGATCCACGCAGGACCACTCCTCTACGGCGACTGGGGAACCTCACGCCTCTATGTCCTCGGTCTCGCCTTCCTCTTCACCGGACACGCCTCGATCCTCTACCTCGCCGCCATCGGCCTGCTCATGCTCGCCGTCTCCTGGGCATACACCCACATCTGTAGGTGCTTCCCCGACGGCGGAGGCGTCTACACCGCCGCAAGACAACTCTCCCCCACCCTATCTGTCATCGGCTCCACCCTGCTTCTGAGCGGCTACATCATGACCGCCGCCATCTCGGCCATCGAAGCCTTCCACTACTTCCATGTACCAGAACACCTCATCCTCCCACTGGCAATCGGCGCCATCATCCTCGTCGGAGGCATCAACTGGCTCGGCGCAAAATCCGCCGGAAAATTCGCCCTCATCATCGCCCTGACCGCATTGGCCGTCTCAGGAATCATGGCCATCATCGCCATCCCCGCCCTTGCCCGAGGCATCGAAACCATCTCCTTCGACTACTTCCGCCAAAGCCCCCCAACCGACATGTGGGTCAACTTCACCAAAATCTGCCTCGCACTGGCAGGCGTCGAAGCCGTCGCCAACATGACCGGCATGATGAAAAAACCCGTCGAAAAAGAAGCCAAAAAAACAATCTGGCCCGTCGCCATCGAAGTCGTCGCCCTCAATCTTGTCTTCGGACTCGCACTGGCAGGCCTCACCTTCGTCGTCGCAGGCACCCAGATGCAACACCTCACAACCCCCGACGCCCAACGCCTCGTCGAATCAAGACAAGCATTCATCCAAACAATACCCGCCGATGCCCAAGACCAATACAACCCCTCCAAACCCATCACCCTGACCACCGATCAACGCGCCACCCTGTCTGAATCCAGCACCATCGCCTACGAAAACCTCCAGGCCCACCAAAGCCAGGTCGGCAAATACACCAACGCCGCCATGCGCATCATCGCCAAAAACACCGCAACCGACACCCTAGGCCCAACCATGGGCACCATCTTCGGCAACATCGCAGGCATCACCTTCGGACTCCTCCTCCTCAGCGCAACCAACACCGCCATCATGGCCATGGTCTCGGTCTTCTACGCCATGGCAAAAGACGACGAACTCCCCAAATCACTCACCAAACTCAACTACTCAGGAGTCCCCTACATCGGGCTCATCGTCTCGATCATCATCCCCATCATCGTCATCACCTTCGAGCAAGATGTCACCGTCCTGGCCTCGCTCTATGTCCTTGGAGTCACCGGCGCCATCACCGTCACCGTCCTCTCCAGCGCAATCAATCGCAAACTCGAACTCACCCTCATCACCCGCATCGCCATGTGGGCCCTAGGCCTCTTCCTCCTCTCCATCACCCTGACCATCGGCATCACCCAACCCATCTCCACCGCCTTTTCCGGCACACTCATCGCCCTGGCACTCGGACTCCGCACCATCCGTACCCTCAGACCCCTATCCACCGGAAAAGCCCTCGAAGCCCCAGGCGAAGGATGGATGACACTCCTCTCAACCAAAGTAGAGTTCGACACCGACAAGCCCAAGATCATGCTCGCTGCGCGTGGTCGTTATCAATCTGAATACGCCGTCGATCTTGCCAAGCGCCGCAACGCCGCACTCATGGCCATCTTCGTCCGCCAGGTCCGCGTCATGGACCTCACCCCCGGAAACGCCCCCCGCATCCAAACCGACCAAGCCGCCCAAGAAACCCTAGGCACCACCGCCATGCTCGCCAAAGAAGCAGGCGTCCCCTTCATCCCCATCTATGTCACCTCCCAAGGCATCGCCGAAGAAATCCTCGACCACACCGTCACCTATGGCTGCGACACCCTCATCATGGGCAAATCCCGCCGATCCAATGTCGCCCGCCGTATTGCAGGCGATGTCATCACCCAGGTCGCCAAAGACCTCCCCGAAGGCATCATCCTCATGACCCGAGCCGCCGACATCCCCCACGCCATGATGCCCCCAGGCATCGGCTCAACCAAATAAATCACCCCAAAAAACTCAGGGTGCCACTACTCGCCGTCTTCGGCGCAGTAGTGTCTTGTGAACTGTTGGTATTCCAAAGACACTACTGCGCATAAGAATGCGAGTAGTGGCACCCTCGGATAACAAGCTGCACGGCTTCATGAGAAATCCTCCGTGGTTCAAGAAGCCTTCCGGTTCTTGAGTTGATCACGCTGGATCTGCATCGCAAACTGTTCAAGTATACGCCGAGCCATCGCCGTCCCACCCCGTCTATCAGGATGCACAATCAGCATGCCCACCCGACATGCCGAACCTCTCAAATCCGTCCCCTGCCGGACTTCGGCCACAAAATCAAGTTGATGGCCTTCAAGCTCAAATGACATCCCGATCCGTTCGAATCGATCCAATTGCATGCTTGAGATGCCGTACATCAGAATCCCAAGTCCATTGGAAGTCAAATCAATCAAACGCCCCTCGGCGTGCGGGCTCTGGAGCATCACGCTCTTGAGTACAGGATTCCAATCAACGCAAAGAACCTCTTTACCATCCTCGTCAACTGGGATTTGCGAATCAAAACTTTGGGCAGCCATCAGATCCGTGTAATACGAAGTATTCCGCTCAACAAACAATGATTCATCACACTCATCATCAGGCTTGAAGCGATCCAAAAACCAAACTTTGACAGGAATCTCCTCGGCCAACCCCGACAAAGAAGCCCGAAACGCCGACCGCCGATCCCCCTCACGAAGATTCATCGGATTAGAAATATGCAACGCACGAACAACACGCTCTTTGTTGAGCTTTCGAGGCATCTCCACCTTCAGAACCTTGGCCTCAAAAGTCAGCATCGTCCCGTTGTACGACAAATACGCCTCGATTCGATCATTGCTCTTCAACACCACATCACGCCCGATGATCTGCAGTTCCTCAATAATCAGAACATTGTCTTTCCACTCAAGCAGCCGCCCCTGCGCCAACGGATCGTGGCCAGAACGACCCAAATGAACAACCCCAATCGAAGTATTCCGGTCGATCGCATCATTGAGCAACTGCACAAAATCCGCTCGTGGCGGAGAGGGAGCCTTTGGAACCGTCGGCTTTTTCTGTTTCTTTGGAAACATACTGATCTTTAATCGGTTGCCCCAACCCTCTAAACCAGCATTCTCTGTGATTCATCAACAATTAGACTCAGGAGTTCGCCCTACACCTTGAACCACAAGCTCGCCCGACTTGCTAGGCCGTGTCTGACGGCTCTGAAGGGTGCCCCGCTGGTGGATTCTTATCCACCTGCGGGTCTTGGTGGTACAAAAGCGGTCAAAGACCCAAAGGTGGCAAAGCCCACCATCGGGGCACCCAGAGAAGAACACTTGGAGCCGTCAGACACGACCTAGGCCACTCTCAATGCAGCGGTGCGTTATCGGGCTAGATCACCACCGCCTCGTCCCAACCAATCCAACGAATATCAATCTACAATGAAACAATAAGCATCAATAAACATCAATAAGCATCAAAAAACAACCCCCGCAAAGCGAGGGCTGGTAAGTGATTCAACTCAGTCCCAATCAGTCCCGGCGACGACGCCCAGCAAGCAACCCGCCCATACCAAAGAGCGCCATCGCACCCGGTGCAGGAACTACGGTCGTGCTGAAGTTGTTGGCATCAAACCACCCCTTCGTACCGTAGGACAACCCGGTAAGTTCACCGCTCTGGCCATATGACATATTCGTCCCGCTCATCGGGTGCATCCAGAGCCCAACGAGTTCATCGAAAGCCAAACCAGTCCACTCGCTTGGTCCCTCTGGGCCAGGATACATTGGGTTGTAGCCGTTGATGAATGACGCGTCCATCTCAAGGGTCATCACACGGGTAGTGCCGACATCTTCGACCGTTGCCTGCATGATCGAAGAATCATTGCCAAGCAAATCAGAGGCAAAGAGCAAATCCGGCGTCTGTGTCCCACCGTCTGGTGATCCGTCATAATATGAACTGAACGAGTTGACCCCGTTGTAGGCATAACCCGTGACACGAACATCGGCTCCACTGGCATCAAAGTAGATGAGTGCGAGTTCGCCAGCATGACCCTTTGGGTTTGGACCATTGTTGACTGCCAGTGTGTAGCCGTCGGTGATTTGGTCAGCAAAAGTCACCTGCCACAGGAAGCGATTGGTATCACTGTCAAACTGTGCAAAAACCGACTGAAACTCTCCGCCAGCCATATTCAGCCCACTGGTACCATCAACATCAGCCGACCAGTCCCATTGGTAAATCTCCGCCTGAGCAGAGGTTGCAAAAGCAGCGGCACCGATTAATGCCATCGTGGTAATCTTCATTGGTTTTTTCTCTCTTGTATGTATCAGATCTGGGTTGCCGCGGTTCTCAATTCCGCAACACCCTAAATAGACCTGCATCTCCCTAAAACTCAAGCCAGCGTAACACAGCATGGCCGCACCGCAAAGATACCCTCGTTCTCGATAAATACAAGTATGAAGCACCCAACACAAAACTATCGCGCCTATTTATACCATCATGGAGACCGATAACGAAAATCAAGCCCTCTACAAAGTGTTAATGAACCCAAGACATCCAAGACCGAACCCCACCGAAATAAATTTGCTCCAGGCCCAAGAAGTTTGAGCCCTATCACTCCACCTCTCGCAGCGATCTTCCCTACCCTCTCTCGATGCCCATCGATCTCCCCAAAAACACCGAATCCCCCTCCCAATCCCCCCACCCCCACCTCCTCCAA
>JAESRA010000089.1 GCA_016764895.1 Phycisphaerales bacterium
CAAACCCCCCAAACCCCCCCAGGCCCGCCAGCAGCACTACATCCGGATTCTCCGAACTCAGCATGTGCCGAAGATCATTCTGAACCTCGCAGCCAAATCCTTGAGCAACCGCCCCTGATTGAGCAGAAACAGGACATCCCGCCCCAATAACCTCGATCCCACCATGAGACAACACCCCCTTGAGCATTTCAACCTGCTCCAAATTCGCCCATATCATGGCCGTCGCTGTGTTCATAAACCCATTATACATAAAAACCAACGACCCTGCACGCAAGTTGCCCCGTATAATCACCACAAGATGCAGCAAGGCGGCTGCTCATGAATGAACCTCATCCATGGGAGGAAAGTCCGAGCACGAAAGAACACGGCGGTGGGTAACCCCCACCCGTCTCAAAACCGACCTCATCGAAAGATCAGAATCGGCGGCTGGAGACGAGGGAAAGTGCCACAGAAAACAAACCCCCGATGGCCAGGTAGAACGGGCTTCCAGCCCGTTTCCAACTCGGCACAGGGAAGGGTGAAAAGGTGCGGTAAGAGCGCACCGCCCGATTGGTGACAATCGGGGCAAGGTAAACCCCGCCGCGTGCAAGCCCAAGCAGATCCTCTCACCTCCGGGTGAATCCCTTGTTCGGGGACCGCAGGATCGGGTAGGGTGCTGGGAGCATCACGCTCCTCATCGCATTGGCAACACTGCGAGCAGAGAAATAGTCGCCCAGTTGGTCAGGTCCGATCCAGCCCCCGTCAAAAGGAAGATCGGAAACCACCCAACGGACAAAACTCGGCTTACCAGTTGCATCCAGCCGCAATCGCACCCCTTGGGCACCCCCCAAGGGGTGCGGCCTTTTTTACTAAAATGAGATTGATGGGTGCCCCGACTCGCCGCTTCGGCGCAGTCGGGTTTCATCCTACCCCACATGCTTCGGATCAAACGCATCCTGCAAAGCATCCGTCAGCACATTAAACGCCAGCACCAATACAAACATAAAGAAGGTCGCCGCCCCAATCTGCCAAAAGAACCCCGACACAACCTCAGACTTCGACTGATTAATCATAATCCCCCAACTCGCCCCTTCTTTGAGCCCAAGCCCCAAAAAGGTCAACACCACTTCCCCCTTGATCGCCCCAATAAACAGCAGCGACATATTGATAAAAATCAGGTGCGAAGTATTCGGAATGATGTGCCGCGTAAGAATCCGCCAGTTCGACGCTCCAAGCGCCTGAGCCGCCTGCACATAGTCCAGCGACCGCAACTTGAGTGCCTCACCCCGCGTCACCCGGCAAGGCCCAATCCAAAAAGTCAACGAAAACGCCACATACAAAGGCACCAACGACCCCTCAAAGATCGACCCCGTAAACATAAACGCCAAAACAACCAACAGCACCAAATACGGAATCGACGAAAAGGTCGAGTACAACCAAATCACCATATGATCCAAGAATCCGCCAAAGTACCCCGCCGCCGCACCAATGAGTGATCCAAACAGCACCGCAATCACCGAAACCACCACCCCCACCTGAATCGCAATCTTCGCCGAGTACAACCCACGCAACAAAATCGACCGCCCTTGCTGATCCGTCCCAAGCATCATCCGCAGCCGGTAGATCACCCCGCCAACCCCACCAGGCATCGGATACAACTCCGCCAACATCGGCTCAAGTTCATCCAGCGTCCCCGCCACCGCCCCATCAATCCCAGGCCCCGCCGCCTCCACCGCATCATTGAGCCGCTCAACCAACCCCGCATCATAAATCGGATCCATAGGCGAAAAATCAAAAGCCGCATCCATCGCCTCTTCAAGCAACCCCAAATCCAGCCCCGCCAGCACATCACCCTCCGGCGACCCCTCCCCATACTCATCAACCAAAATCAACAACTCATCAAGCGTCAACGCAACTTCTTCCCCAGCAATCTCCCATTCCTCAGTCCCCTCCTCAGCCGCCTCAAACTCAGCCCGAAACTCCACCAACTTCTCAATCGCAATCGTCATCTGAGGCAACGCATCACGCAACTTCCGATACCCCGCCTGACGATCCAAAACCAACTGCGTCCGCTCATACAACGCCCGAATCTCATCCACAGGCAAATCCACCACCCGCCGCTCAGCAAACGAAACCGATTCCCGAATATCCTCCATCGACCGCGCTTCAGTCCCCCCACCAGTACCAGGCCCTTCATCAATCTCCTCAAACATCTTGTTCAAGTTCCGAAGATAAAACCCAACCTGCTCCATCCGCTTGGTCGGCTCAGACCGAATCCCAAACCCCGGCTCATTACTCGCCCCCACCCGGTCAAGTGTCCGCTCCGGAAGCATCGCCCCAAACAACGATTCCCCCTGCCGAAAATCAAACGCTCCACTCTTGACCCCAACCCAGTTCACCCCCTGCATCAGCGTAATCCATCCAAACAAAAGCATGTACAGCGAAATAATCCCCATCGCAAAAATGGTCATCTTCCGCCCAAACAACTTCCGCAACGCAGGCGACTCTTGTATCCGATCACGAATCATGACAACCTCACCCGTGGATCAACCATCGCATACAGCACATCAGTCAAAATATTCGAAGCAATAAACAACGCCGTAAACAAAGCCGTGAAGGTCTGAATCACTGGAAAATCCTTCGCACTGATCGCACTAATCAAGGTCCGCCCCATCCCCGGAATCCCAAAATACACCTCAACCAAAATCGACCCCGTAATAATAAACGGCAGCGAAATCATGATCCGAGTAATAATCGGAATCATCGCATTCTTGAGCATATGAACAAACATCACCCGCCCAGTACTGGCGCCCTTGGCCTTGGCCGTCCGAATGTAGTCCTTGGCAGACTCTTCCACCATCACCGCACGATAAAACCGCGTGTCATACCCAAGCGACACAATCACATTGATCATCACAGGCAGCATACAAAACGCCACCCAGTTCATCGGATTGAAGAAGAAAAACACACTCTCCCCCGCCGACGCATCCACCGTCACCTGAAAAGGCCACCCGCTAATGGCCTGCCCAGGCACAAACGCACCAAAGTACTGACCCAAAATAATGTACACCAGCACCGAAATACTCATCCCAATCACCGCAATAAACATCAGCGTCCGATCAATCGCCTTGCCACGATTAAACGCCGACACCAATCCCACACAAATCGAAATCAACGCCGACATCACCAAGGTCGGAATCGTAATCGCCATCGAAGGCGGAATCGCATTGCCAATCATCCGAGAAACGGGCAACCCCTGATCCCAACTCCGCGTCGTCTTCCGAGTCCAATCCCCAGCCACTTCCCCCTCTTCAAGCTCCTCAATCGGCTTCCAAATCAACGCCAGATCACGCAAGAATATCCCATACTGCATATAAAACGGCTTATCGAGCCCCATCTCCTCAGTCAACAACTGAATCTGCTCAGGCCCAGCATTCTTGCCCAACTGCGCAGAAACCGGGTCATTGACCCGCAACGCCGCCATCACCACAAGAATGATCGCAAGAAACACCGGTATGTTGTACAGCGTCCGCCGGATAATGTAATTCAGCACAAATCAGACTCCAGATACAAAGAACTCAGCGCCCATTCAGGGCCCCCATCATAGAGCCATCATTCCCGCTTGGAGTCATCCACATCCAGATACTTGAACCACCCATAAAACCGCTCCGTCGGCTTACAATTCAGCAACCAAGGACTAATCAAGTAAAACCGCTCCCGCGCCATCCCCCCAACATACACGCAGTCATCCAAAACCATGTCCCGCATCTTCTCATAAATCGCGGTCCGCTCATCACTAGGCCCCATCGTCAAAATCTGCTCATACATCGCGTCATACTCAGGACGCTTGTAGTTGTAGTGATTCGACCCAGGCGACTCATTAGGCCCATAGAACAACGCCAGATTATTCTCCCCATCAGGATAATCACTCCCCCAAGCAAACCCAAACATCGGCCCTTGCTTCTTATTGATCGACTCAATCAGCGTCGAAAAATCCATAAACACCGGCTCAAACTTGATGTTCACTTCCTCAAGCTGCCGCTTCACAAGCTCCGCAACAGCATTATTAATCGTACTCTGGCTCGTCAAGAACCGAATCGCAGGCAGCCCCTCTCCATCAGGATACCCCGCCTCAGCAAGCATCTCCCGCGCCTTGGCGATATTGCGCCCGCGAGCCGCCGCCGGCGAATACCCATTCTCAGGATGCCCATCAAGCCCCGGAGGAATCGGACCATCATACACAATCCGTCGCCCATTATAAAAAGTCTCATTGATCTCATCAAGATCAATCGCATACGAAATCGCCCGCCGCAACGCCCGCTTCTCAGGCGTATACCCACCAAGCAACTCGTCCTCCATATTGAACCCACGGAAGGTAAAGTCCAACAACTTATTGGCATGAGGCCGCATCCCGCGACGCAAATACTCCTCTTTCAACTCCTTTGATGATCGATCAAAAGCATCCGTAAAGTAATCTTCAGGCACCTGCGAATACCCAAGATTCCCCGCATTGAACTCCAGCCACATCGGCTGATCCTCAATAAACATCGTAAACTCAATCCGATCAACAAACGGCACCCGTTTCCCCGCAGCCCGATGCAACCTCGCCCGCTTATCTTCCCGCGACCATTCATCCCGGTCTGGGTACAACACTTCGTGATAGTTCGGATTCCGATCCGCCGTCAGCGATTGCTTCCGAACCCAAGTATCCAATATAAATGGCCCAGTCCCCACCGGATTCTCCGCAAAGTCTTCCCCATAAAACTCCACCGCTTCACGCGCTACAACTGAAGTCTGAAACATCCCCAAAACATACAAAAACCGATACACCGGCTTCTGCAACACAATCTCAAACTCCAGATCACTGATCTTCACAAACCCTTCAACCGGCGCATCATAATCAAAATCCGCCGCAGCATTCTGTACATCCTTATAGCTGTCAAACCCCTTGATCGTGTCAGCCAGCAACCACCAGTTCTCCAACTTGTGCTCATCATCAGCAATCCGCTTCAACGAATAAAACACATCATCAGCCCGAATCTGCCGTCCCTTCCCACCAGGAAAACATTCATCATCATGAAAATACACTTCATCCTTAAGTTTGAACCGCCAAGTCGTCCCCCCATCATCGGTCGTAGGCATCTCAGCAAGCAGCAACGGCTCCATCTCCATCGGACTCGCATACTTATTCGTCAGCAAAGTCTCATAGAACTGAGCGCACGCCATGTTGTCATAAGTCGTCGATCCTTCAACCGGATCCAAACTCTTGGGCCCATCGGTCCGAATCGGCAACTGAATCACTTTCAAATCTTCTTTCTCGGCCGCCACAGCAGACCCAGAACCCAAAGCACACAACACGCTCAAGCCCAACGCAACGACTTTCCGAGAAATCAGCATTCAAAATCCTCCTTTGGTCAATTCAAGGCAATATCGCCGAGCATAAAACCAGTGACCTCATACTATGCGAAGTATCCCAAAGAATACCCCGCACCTCAAATCCACCCATTCTCACCCCAAAACCGCGCCAATCCCCTCCCACCTGACCATAATTCGAAATACAAATGCCCAATCCACCCTCCCAATCCGCCACAGCAACCCATGTCACCCGCAACGACTCAGCAGGCAACAGTCATACCCACCTCACCTTCGGAGGCTGCAACTACCTCGGACTCGCCCACCACCCCGAAGTCATCGCATCCACACAATCCGCCCTAACCACCTACGGACTCTCAACTTCCGCCTCTCGACAAACCACCGGAAACGCCCAGCCCCACAGCGATCTCGAAGCAGCCCTTTCAGCATTCACCGGCTTTGCCGATGCCCTCCTCCTCCCCGACGGCTACACCGCCAACCTCGCAGCCCTCCAAGGGCTTGCCGCCCTCGGAATCAAAAACGCCGTCATCGACGCCCGCGCCCACGCCTCGCTCAAAGACGCCGCCCATCTCGCCCAAATGACCATCCACACCTACGAACACCTCAATCCAAATCACGCCCACCAAATCCTCCAAACCCTCACCGAGCCTTCAGTCATCCTCACCGACGCTGTATTCACCACCGACGGCGACCTAGCACCACTCACCCAACTCCTCAATACCATCGGCCACCACATCCTCCTCATCGACGACTGCCACGGCTTCACCGTCCTAGGCCATCAAGGACGAGGCACCGCCGATCACTTCAATCTCTTGCATCCAAACCTCATGATGACCACCACCCTCGTCAAAGGCCTCGGCTGCGCCGGCGGCGTGGTCCTCGGTTCCCCGCAGTATGTCGGCGCATCACGCGATCATTCAACCGCCTACATCTGCACCACCCCCGCCTCACCCGCCCTTGCCGCCGGTGCAATCACATCCCTAAACATCCTCCAATCCCAACCCAATATTCACAAACAACTCCTCAACAACATCAACAACACCCGCACCATGCTCGGCAACCACAACATCAAAACCCACAACCACCCAACCCCCATCTTCGCCTTCACCCTCGGCACCGAAGTCGACATGCTCAACATCGAGCAATCACTCCTCGCACAAAACATCATCCTCCCCCTCATGCAATACCCCAACGGCCCAGCCCCAACCTACTTCCGCCTCTCCATAAACGCCTCCCACACCCAAGCCCACATCGACCAACTCAACCACGCACTCACCAAAGCACTGGATACACAACTCGCATGACCCTGCCGACCACCGAACTTCAATCCCGCCTCAACTTCGCCGCAACAAACACCATGCCCTGCGCCAAACTCGCCCTCAAATGGTTCGGCAAAGACACCTTCACCCCAGACCACAAATCCGACGGCTCCCCCGTCACCATCGCCGACAAAGCAATCGAAACCGAACTCCGCAAACGAATCGAAGAAACCTTCCCAAACGACGCCATCATCGGCGAAGAATTCGACGACAAACCAGGCACCAACGACTACCAATGGATCATCGACCCAATCGACGGCACCATCTCCTTCGTCCAAGGCATCCCCCTCTTCGGCACCATGCTCGCCTGCCTCTACAAAGGCACCCCCGTCATCGGCGCCATCGCCATGCCCTGCTTGGACGAACTCGTCTACGCCGCAACTGGCCAAGGCTGCTTCCACCAAACCAACAACAACCCACCCATCCCAACGCGAGTCAGCAACATTGACCAACTCGACCAAGCCATGGTCAACACCACATCTTCAATGTACTTCACAACACCAGCACAGCGCGCATGGTACAACCGGTTTGAAACAGCCAGTAAATATGTTCGCGGCCTCCCAGACTGCTACGCCTTCGTCCTGCTTGCCACCGGGCGAGTCGATGCGGTCATCGAACCGGTTGTTTCCATTTGGGACATCGCCTCAGTCCCCCCAATCATCCACGAAGCCGGCGGCATAACCACCGACATCGCAGGCAACAACACCGTCCATAGCGGATCGGTACTCGCTGCAACTCCAGGCGTCCACAAACAACTTCTCAAACTGATCCAGTCGCAATCCGACTGAACTTGGCCTCACATGGCTTCGATCAGAATGTACACATCTTCCATGCTCACAATCCCATCGCGATTCAGATCCGAATTTGCATCCGAAGTCCCAAGCGATTTGACCATTATGGAAATATCGAAGAAGTCAATCACGCCGTCACCATTGATGTCTGCTGTTCGTAGCCCCTGAGGCCCACAATCATCAATAATACTCGACAAGATCCGAACGACATCTTCGCGGTTAAAGTTCTCAATAAACGGATGCGAGTTCTCTTTGAGTTGCTGCCCCTCTTCATTGAGGAACCTGTCCAATGGCTGGACTTCAACAAAGACCTCGCCAGCACCAGATACTGAAAGCGTGTCGATATGCACCGGATTGGTTGGATCAGTCACATCGATCACCTGCAAACCAATACCAAAGTTGGCAAGCATTGCATAATCGTCAACGCCGGGAGGTGCCATCTGGCTGGCGACATCAACATCCATGACGCTCCCGCCAAGATTGGTCAACGCCGCAGTTTGGTAGATGGTCTCAGGGTCTGTCATATCAAAGATATAAAGCCCCGCATCACCCGCAGCAACATACAGAAAGTCATGCTCAAACGACGGCGTATTGGCATCGCCAGTGATCCAAGCCGTGTACGAATCCAAACCAATCGCACCGGGTAGATGGATCGTTCGCAGCAAGGTCGGGCTGCTCATATTGGGCAGCAAATCGACCACATGCACACCTTGGTCAGGATCGGCTACATACGCCCGAACCTCAAAGCCTTGGCCTTGCTGGTAGTGCGAGTACACCCGGATATCCTGAGCATTGATCCCTGAAACCTCCGCCTCAATATATGGATAATGCTGATCGGAAATATTGACAATAAACATCCCATCATTGCCCGCAGCGACAAACAGATGGATACCCCAAACCAGTACACTCTGTGCCCCTGGAATATCAACTGTTGTAATATATTTGGGCGCCCGAATCCCATGACTCGCAATCGCCGGAGGCGTATCGCTCAGAACCGATGGACCTTCCCGGCTGTCATACACATGAACACCAACACCCTGGTCAACCACATAGAAATACTTGGCCACTCGAGCAACATCAATCGCGTTGATGCCTTTGATAAGCGTGACAGGACTTGTAAACGGGGTATCTTCAACATCAAACCCGATCAGTCCGTCATTGCCCGCTGCGACATACACCGCATCGGCAGAACCATCAACAACATCAGGCCTCGTCACAAGGCCCATCGGATTGGCCACATCAAGCGTAGTCACCAATGATGGCGAAGTTGGATCAGTGATCCGGTCGTACACACGAACACCATCAGGTGCTGTGACATACACATAGTTCCGCGCCAGCGAATAGTTCCCAGTACCCATACCAAGCGACGCCGGCGAACGGTGACACTCAGCACAAGACCGTACATTGCCAGGCCCTTGAACCGTGTGCGGCTGCACCGGGTTCATGCCAAGCCCAGAAACACCCTTGGAAGTCTGAGGCATCTGGAAATCAAGAATCTTGGTTCCATCAGCCGCAGTCACATCAGCGATCGGCTGACAAGCCACCAAGTAAGGCGCGACCCGTCCTTCACTATTTGGACCAATGAAGAACGGACGGAAACTCTCAAAGACCTTATTGTTGGTCTTGACCCGGCCAATCTCTTCGTTCCGAGTCACAAGGTTCACCCCTGTAAACCGCTCGTCACGCTCGAAATGACACCCAAAACAGTTCGGTGTCCATGCCGAGTGACACGCATAACACTCAAGCCCGCCCGTATTCTTGAGGTGGTTCCCATCCATTGCACATGCAGCACGAGGGTTGTAACTATCTGATTCTGGATTCACAATGTCACGAACCAATGGGATGGTGTGTATCTTGCCTGAAACCTTAGAAGTCAACTTGGCCACTTCGCCTTCCATGCGAGTGTTGTTCAACTCAAAACCATCATGATCCATCATCGTCGGGAGTTCGCCCGGCATCCCATGACACATCCGGCATTCAATCTTTGTCGCCTGATCCATATGACCATAAATATTGCCATCGCCCATAATCCCCTGAGCAGTGTGGCAATCAATACAATCAAGACCCAACTCAAAGTGAACATCCTGAGGGTTCACAGCATCGTTTGAGTAGTGGTAGTTGCTGTTGAACTTCTCATCAGTCGTACCAGCAATATCCGGCGTATTAGGCAGCCGAGGAGGCATCTGGGCACGCCCAGTATAATTCAACCCAATCCGTGCCCCGCGGTGGTGACAGTGGATGCACTGCTCGGTATCAATCTTCTTGGTAATCTGGTGGATTCGTGGGTGCCCGGTCTGCGTATGGTCAATACTCATATCCGCACTGCGAGACAATCCATCGTTGTCATAAAGCATATGACACGCGGCACACCCATCAGCTCGATAAGTCCCCTCCGCATTGATCGCCCCACGATACCCCTTACCACGCGACCACAAATGACACCGCGCACAAGCCTGTGCAGGTACAGCAGCAAAATGAGTCGCATTATTCAGCGGATCACCCATAGGGTCATACTCAATCAAATCCTTCAAACTCTGCACAGCCCCCTTCTCCAACGGCACAATACCGTCGGTGTCTTCCACCGCAAAGGTGCCATAGATCGGAGTCTTGGTCGCCTGCACACCGTTCAGATACAAACCGCCAGCATAATGCCCCGCCGCGGTCGCCATCATGCTCTTGAGCACGGTCTCGACCTTATCAGGGTGACATGCACCACAGGTATCATTGACCACACGAAGATTCGACGGATTCACAAACTTCTGGTAAGGCAAGTCATAGTCCAACGGAGCAACCGTATTATCCATAATCACCGGCAGCGTCGGAAGAACATGCGCATCCTCCTTAAACAAAGCATCCGGATCGCCCCCGTGACAGAATGTACAGTCAAGATCAAAACCCATCGACTCCGTTACATTCTCAATCTCACTATGACACACAAGACACTTAGGGTAAATCTCCCCCAAAGGCCCACGGTTCACCTGAGGCACCAACCGTCCATCAAAGGTCTCAACAGGCCCCGTATTCTCAAACTGCGTCTGCCCCAAACCAGCATGAACAGAATCATCCGGCATCCCAGCAGCACTGTAACTTGGAACCTCACGCTCAACGCCTGATTCAGTCTCAGACGGAGCAATCCCCATTGCAAACAAAACAGCACCGACCGAAAGTACGCTCATTGCGAGCACAGTAGTTGAACGCTTGATACGCATCGCGACTCCAAATCCTACTAAATCATTGGACAAAGTTGTCTTCTTTACTCTCTCTTCGGTACACCGTATTGGCTTTTTGATTCAAAAACAAGAAAATTACATCATTTTAAGATATTTTTGTCCTCAATAATCCCTCCTCAAAGACGCATTCTCATGAAACAGGAAAATGGATGGACCAAGCCTCCATTAAAAACAATCTTCCTTCTGCACAGCAAACAATACCATTGTGTACACTCTTGTCCGCTTTATTAACCCCCTGCCAAGCAATACTCGCTAGGCAAAACTGGAGACTGTCCAATGCGTATTCGTTCATGGGCCGAGCCGTACAAAATCAAAATGGTCGAACATCTCAAAATGACCACCACAGCAGAACGCGAAAAAGCAATCTGCGATGCAGGACACAACACCTTCTTGCTCCGCAGCAGAGATGTCTACATCGATCTCCTCACCGACTCAGGCACCACCGCAATGTCAGACCGCCAGTGGGCCGCCATGATGCTCGGAGACGAGGCCTACGCCGGCTCTGAGAACTACTACAAGCTCGAAGAAGCCGTCCACAAATTCTATGGCTACAAACACCTCATCCCAACCCACCAAGGACGCGGAGCCGAAAACCTCCTCAGCCAGATCGCCATCAAAAAAGGCGACTTCGTCCCCGGAAACATGTACTTCACCACCACACGCCTCCACCAAGAACTCTGTGGCGGCACCTTCGTCGATGTCATCTGCGACCAGGCCCACGATCCCACCAGCTTATTCAAATTCAAAGGCAATGTCGATCTCAACAAAATGCAAGCACTGATCGACAAAGTCGGCGCCGACAAAATCCCATACCTCTCCCTCGAAACCAATGTCAACATGGCCGGCGGACAACCATGTTCAATGGCCAACATCAAAGCCGTCAGCGAACTCTGCCACAAAAACAACATCCCCGTCTTCCTCGACGCCACACGAGCCATCGAAAACGCATACTTCATCAAAACACTCGAAGATGGCTACACCCACAGAACCATCGCCGAAATACTCTTTGAAATATGCTCCTACACCGACGGCTGTACCATGAGCGCAAAGAAAGATTCCCTCGTCAACATCGGCGGCTTCCTCGCCCTCAACGATGAAAAACTCGCCGAAAAAGCACGCAACCTCGTCGTCGTCTACGAAGGACTCCACACCTATGGCGGAATGGCAGGACGCGACATGGAAGCCCTCGCCGTCGGCATCGGCGAGTCCGTCGGATACGACCACATCCGCGCCCGCATTGGCCAGGTCGAATACCTCGGCGAAAAACTCATCGAAGCAGGCGTCCCCATCATCAGACCAATCGGTGGTCACGGCATCTTCATCGACGCCGCCCGATTCTTACCCCATGTCCCACGCGACCAGTTCCCCGCCCAAGCACTCGCCGCCGCCCTGTATGTCGATTCAGGCGTCCGCGCGATGGAACGCGGAGCCGTCTCCGCAGGCCGCGACCCAGAAACAGGCGAAAACCGCTACCCAAACCTCGAACTCGTCCGCCTAACCATCCCCCGCCGGGTCTATACCCAAGCCCACATGGATGTCACCGCAGAGTCCGTCATCCACCTCTTCGAACATCCAGAACGAGTTTCAGGATTAAAAATGGTCTACGAACCAGAATATCTCCGCTTCTTCCAGGCACGCTTCGATCCCGTCAACGGCAAGTCCGTACTGGCCGCTGAATAACAATCAAAGATCAATCTGCTGATAGTTCTGCTGATAGTTCTGCTGATAGTGATAATGGATATCACGCTTGGCGAGCTCGCCAATCACATGATCAACCAACCCGGCCTGAGGGCCGATCTGCTCGGCATTAATCACGCCGGGCATCTTCAGATCGCCCTTGGCGATCATCCGCGCGATGATCGCGCACGGGTAAGCCGTGGTCCGGGACATGCTTGTTGCGCCGTGGTTGTAGTAATCGAGCAAGTCCCATTGATGGCGGATCTTCTTGCCAGAGGCATCGAGCCCGTCGGTGATGATCCGCATGATGGTCAAATCTTCTTCTTCCGGCTCATAAGTCCATTTGGGGAACATCAGTTTGCTGATGACATCCAATGGCCGAACGCTCCCTCCATCAACCTCGATGCGTTCCTGACTGAACAACCCCGTCTCGCGGAAGACCCGCATGAGCTCGATATGCCCCGGGTACCGCATCGTCTTCTCTTTCATAAACGGCACATCCATCGTGTACGCCAGCGACCGCAAGCCGTCGGTGTTGAACACTTCGAGCGTCCCCAGCCCGTCAAAGTCCATAAGCTCCGGCTCGCTGAGTGCCTCGCGCGTCACGATTTTGCCATGCTCAACTAATCGTGATGGCCTTGTGTATTCTTCGAGTACATCGGCCGGAGAGAACCCCGCCTTGTACTCAAATGGCCAGTTCCGTTTGCGTGGAAGACCACCCACATAGATTTCGATATTCTGGCATTCATCAAGCAAACTCGCCCCGTACCCGGAGAGCAAGTTGCTCATCCCTGGCGCGACCCCCATATCCACCACCGCCGTCACGCCATGCTCCTTGGCCAACCCATCAAGCTCCCAAGAATCCTCAGGCATAAACGAAATATCCGCATAGTTCTTGCCAGCCTCAATCACCGCACGCAACGACTGAAACCCGATCTTGCTCGCCAAAGCCCCAAGCACAATATCAGAATCCGCAATCACCGCTTTGAGTGCATCAACATCACTCAAATCAGCAACCTTCGTGGATAACTTGCCGCCAATGTCCGCCGCGTGCGTGGCTGCGCGTTCGAGAGCATCGGGCCGGATATCAACAATGGTCACATCAAACTCAGAATCCGTCGAAAGATCCGAAGCCATGATGGATCCGACCATCCCACCACCAAGTACCGTTGCCTTTATCATCTGCGAATCTCCTTTGTATGCGAACGCATCAGTGTAGCGATCACAACGGAGAATCTGTCAAGATGGCTTGGCCAAATCAGGGTTCGCAACAAGCCCCACTTGAACAACATGAAGCCGACGCTTTATTCCAAGGCAGCACGCTCAGCAACTTGGCCATCCCGCACCAACCACTCAGTCCTGCGAATATCAGCCCGCAACCAACAAACGCGCTGATCCCATAAAGCCAAGGATTCACCAGCGTGCCAAGCACCACGCCAGAGACAATGAGAAAACCTGCAACAATCTGCACCTGCCGCATAATGTCGATCTTGGGAGCCGACGCCGACCGCAGCACCGGACGCTCGGCCGCTTTCCATCCTTCAATCCCGCCCTGAAGATGAAACACCTGCTCGCCGCCAAACTTGGTAGCCGCTTCAGATGATCGCTTCCCGGTCCGGCAATAAAACACCACACGACAATCTCCACACTCTTTGCGTAGTTGCTCGGCATCAAACTTCGATAAACAATGATTCCGCGACTGCTCGATCCGCTCGCTCGCATGTTCGAAATCTTCACGGACATCAACCAAGATGGCCTCACCATCAGCGATCCATTTCTGAACCATCTCTGGGGACACATCAACAAGTTCACACACATCGGTTCCAGTGGCCATATTCGACTCCTAAGAATCCTGCTCCCAAATGATAAGCAACTCTTAGCCCCGAGACGACAACTGCTGCCAGGCAAGATGCCCGCCTTCCAAATTCACCACCTGGAACCCCCGCCGCTGTAAATACGCCGCAGAAATCGCCGATCGAACACCACTGTGACAGTTGACAAGTAGACGGGTGTTCTCAGGAATTTCATCAAGCCGGCACGCCAGCCGCGTATGAGCAATGTTGATCGCCCCAGGCAAATGCCCGCACGCAAACTCCGTCATCCGCCGAACATCAAGCACCTGCACTTCCCCAGCATCAATCATGCCCGCCGCCTCAGCAGCGTCCACCTGAGCAATACTCGCCAGGCCATGTTCAGAATCTGAATACTGCTCAATTTCAGACGCATCCACCCAACCACGAATCCGATCAAGACCAATCCGAATCAAATCACGAATCGCATCTTCAAGATGCTCAGGTGCAATCACAAGATAAATCTCATCAGTATCTTCAACCATCGACCCAACATTGGTATTGAAGGTCGTCATCAAAGGAAACGACATCGCCCCAGGCACATGCCCAGCCCGAAACGCTTCCCAAGGCCGCGTATCAACAAGAGCAACCCGCTTTGCATCAAGTGCTCGCAGATCAGCTCCAGACATCTTCACAGGCCTTGGCAAATCTCCCAACACCGGCGGCCCGATCTTGTTGTCCCGCTTCATATTAGCAAAATACATCGGCGGCTCAGGCTGACCCTCAAGTATGAAATCCACAAAGTTCTGTTCGGAGGTCGCTGCAAGCAACGCCGGATTAAACCGCCGCTCATATCCAACCGTACTCATCGGCACCGCACCAAGCGCCTTTCCACACGCACTCCCCGCCCCATGGGCCGGCCAAATCTGCACAAAATCAGGAATATCATCAAGCTTCTTGGTCGTCGCATACAGCGTGCGAGCAGACGGATCCATCATCCCCGAAATCCCAGCCGCCGATTCAAGCAAATCAGGACGACCAAGATCACCAACAAACACAAAGTCACCACTGGCCATTGCAATAGGCTCAGTCGCCCCAGACCCATGATCCGTAATCATGAACACAATATGTTCAGGCGTATGCCCAGGAGTGTGGATCACCTTAAGTTCAATGTTTCCGATATGGAACGAGTCACCATCATAAAGCAGCGTGTGCTCATAGCTTCCGCCACCAACCTTCTGATCAAGCCACTCATATTTCCAGTTCGCATCCCCCTCATCAGACACAAACACATGAGCCCCAACTTCCTCGGCAAGCTCACGCGACCCAGAAACAAAATCCGCATGAATATGCGTCTCAGCCGTCGCAACAATCCGAAGCTCATTCTCCGCAGCCAGCTTGATGTACCGATCAACATCCCGCTCAGGATCAATAATCACGGCCTCTCCAGTCTTCTGGCAACCAATCAAATACGCCGCCTGAGCAAGATTCTCGTCATAAACCATCCGCATAAACATGGCTCAACTCCTCAAAATGTCATCAATCATCTGATTCAGTTGCAGGAAACAAGAACTCGATCGCCTCACCAAAGCGTGCAGACCACGCAAGCTCGTTGTGGACCTGCCCATCGCCGATGATCAGTTTGTGATCATCTTTAGAGAGCCGCCCCCGTCGAGCCAAAGCGTTATTCACTTCATTGGCCCAGTCAACATACTGCTGATTCCGATCAGAATCCGCAGGATCGGTCCCGACCTCAGAGTTCCCCATCCCCATCACAAATTTGAACGGCACGCCCTTGGCCTTCTTGATGTGCCTCTGCGTTGGCTTCTGACCAATCATCGGCAAACTCTCAATGATCGCCATCCCAAAAACATTCGGATAAGTCGTTGATCCATACAACGCCATCGAACCCCCAAGCGAAGCTCCACCAATCGCAGTCGACTCACGCCCCTGCTTGATGCGGAATGCACGGTTAATCCTCGGCATCACCTCACCAAGAACCCAGTCCATACCCGCAACTCCATCGCCAACGATCCCCTCATAAGACCCCAACGCCATGTATTCAGAGGCCCGGAACTCGCCGGAGTGCGGAATCCCAACAACAATCAAAGGCTCAACACGCCCCTCTTCAATCAACGAAGTCAGCGTCTCGTCAATGTTCCACTCACCCGGCACGCCTGGGAGTTGGTCAAACAAGTTCTGCCCATCAAACATATAGATCACCGGATACTGACGATCGGCGTTCGCCTCGTCGCCGTACCCTTCCGGGAGCCAGACAATCAGGTCCCGCGTCGATGCCTCGGCACCGCCTGCGCCGCCGCGTACCTCGACGCGTTTGACAGTCCCTGTCACATCAAGTGCCCGGTAAAGACCCCGCTCGCGGACCTCTTCACTCAGCGCGACCGGGATTTTGAACTGTGGCACTTCGATTTCAATCACAGGCCGTTGACCCTCTTTGAGCTCAGAAATATCAACCAAACCGAGTTTGCGGTTGGGAATCGAATTGCCCTCGCTATCAAGTTCCTCGCGGTCCCAACTTCCAAGTGCAAACTTAAACTCAAGTCCAACCCCATGCAGGTCGCGGTCGATCACAATCTGCCATCGAGTATCAGAACGCCCGCTCAGGATCATCTCTTCATCTGATGGATCCCAGCCGTTGATACTCGACGCTAGGAAAATCGGATTGTCCTTATTGGCCATCCCCGAATTATCCTTGACAATCAAAACAAACCCTTGCGGCAATGTCTCGGGACGAACCAGTTCAGGCTCAAGACCAAAGCTCGACATCACGCAACCAACCAAACACGATACAGCAACAAGTAAACGCACGATATCTCCTTTATCTATCTATACACAGTAAAATAGCTCCCTCAGTGTAGCCAAGAAAAAAGGTGCCCACAATCATGTGGGCACCTCATTCATCTCATTGGCTATCTTTTCAGATCAAAGTATCACGGGCAACCCGCGCCGTACTCTGACAAGAATGCTGAAATATCAAAGAAGTCAAAGACGGTGTCTCCATTGAAGTCCACTGAGTTGGCCAAGAAGAACGAGATATCGAAGAAGTCAAGGGTGCCATCACCATTCAAATCTGCTTCACAAATCACGATAGGTGCAGAAAGGTTAATGAACTGGTCGCCAGCGATAGCGTTAAAGTCCAAGTCGTTAATCCCATCGCTATCCGCATCGCGAGGGCCCACATTGTCTGAGCCATCAGGGATCCCGCCGAGAATCTGGTTCGACAAGAAGGAGAACGAATCGTTCGAAATCCAGCCAGCCATCAAAATATCCTGAACCCCGTCCCAACCAAGTTCATCAAGATCAATACAAATCTCGATACCAGAGTTCACAGCCGCCGCAGCAGCAGGGTCAGCCGCCACATCAGTCACACCAGCAACATTGGAGTTGTCGATCGCAAGCTGAATCAAGCCAGGCATTGGATTAAACGGGTCAGTTTCAAGAAGGCGAGGAGCGTACTGAGCAAACAGACTCCCGAAGGTACCGTCCTGGATATCAACCTGTGGACCAGAGAAGTCCATCACAGGCGTAGCAACGACCTCACCACCAAAGTATGAACCGTAATCAGTGATCACACCAAAGAACGGATCAATGTTGGCACCATTGGTACGAAGCGTTGCCGCATCGGTGAAGTTGAGCAGGTCATCGCCGCTCACGCCGTTGTTGGTGTTCATCCAGTAATCAGGCTCAAAGCCAGCATCAAAGGTGATCCCAGCCATCCCATTTAAGTTGTTAAAGCTGATATCAACATTGTTATCCAGAAGAACATTCTGGCCACCAGGCTGAACATCAAAGAAGAAGTTCAACTTGTTCCAGTTGTTCTGCATGTTGCCACCAATAAAGAGATACAAACGATTGTTCACGGTGTCAATATACACTCGGCAGTTATTGAGTTCTGAGCCATACGCCCAGTTCGTGTCAGGCGAAACAGGTGTAGGCGAAGCCTGTGACCCCAGAACACCAGCGATATTCGAGTTGTCAATACCCATGCTCACGCCGCCGACGAGTGCGCCAGCGTTGGCGGCACCGTAGCCAGCCAGTGAACCGAGATCATCAATCGTCGAAGACATCCCACCAAAATACGCACGAGGCACATTCGGAGTTGTCCCGTCATCAGCATCGTCGTTCCACGCATCAACTGAGAAGAGATAGTCAGCATCAAAGCCAGCATCAAATACCAGGCCCGACTGGCCATCAATGATGAACCCACCATCGCCAGAGCCAGCGCCAAGAACCGCATCGCCGCCAACGCCTGTATCAATGTACAGATCCAAAGCGTTGCCGTTGTTCTCAAGGTTACCGGCTACAAAGATGTAGAGGTTGGTCGCGTCCTTGGCCATGTAGATCCCGTCGATCTCAGAGCCACCACCATTGGGGCCTGAGCCATCTTCGGTGCCGTCGGTTTCGTCACCGAATCCGGTGTAGTTCCCCTGAAGGAATGCGTTGGTGTATGCCGGGCCAGCATCAAGAGTGCCGTCAACAGCCGGGGTGCCCGATGCGATTGCACCGAGGTCAACTGAAATGTGCTGTGTTGTTGTATCAAACGGGGCAGCGTTCAGGTCCTGAGCACCACCGAGGTTGTTCGTATCAACAACCAAATCGCCAACGATCTGATTGGACTTAAATGTCCGATCACCAGAGTTCACCCAGCCCGCGATGCGGATTGTTTCGGTGCCAGTGAGGCCCAGCGATGCCAGTGGGATACAGATTTCAATACCCGTACCAACATTCTCAGGATCACCAAAGACGCCACCTTGGAACAAACCTGGGCTGTTATCACCGAATGCGGTCGCATTATTATTCACCCAGATCACATCTGAGTAAAATGCATCCTCGGTACCGGCATCGTACAGCCCGTCAATTACTGGCTGGGCCATGACCGAACCTGCGCAGGCCGCAATGGTTACAGCCATCATTGATTTTGAAACTCTCATTCTGATCTCCTCAAAGATTCTGGGTATAAACACCACGGTCCAACGCGGTGAATTTGTTCAAAACGCCGCGTAAAAGCCGCGACCAAACATGACCACCATATCACAGAGTCCGTGGTTCAATCGTCGAAAACTGTCATTTTTAGTAGAAAATATAACTTTGTACCAAAACCACCACCGCCCTACTCCGGCCACTCAACCAATCGCAAATCCACACCCCAACACGACTCACCACGCTCAAAACGATGGTTCACTTCCGATATCAATCCCCCAGCATTCCCATCCCCACCCTCTCTCCAAACAATACCGCATGGTCCGATAGACACCACCAACGCCCGATCACCAATCCATCGCGTCACCCGAACCCCCGCCCCATCCTCGCTCGCCTCCCACTCCGCATCACCAAACCGGATCAACTCCCCAAACCCAGGATCACGATTCAACCCCATAATCCACCGAACCTCATCCCGGAACCATCGGCTCCGAGAATCGACCCCGCCAGATGAAAAATGCTCCGGATTGATCGGGTGCCGATCATCAGGATCATCCGCCCCCACCATCCCAAACTCATCCCCATTATAAATCATCGATGCCCCAGGATTGGCAACCATCAACATATACGCAACCAACGCCCGTACAAGAGCATCGTCACTGACCGTGTCCCGGTCATATGTTTCCGAATCCCTCCACGGGTGGGCCCCATTATCAAACGATCTCTGGTGATCATTGTGCATAAGTGACGCCAGCCGCTCGGTATCGTGTGAACTCATCAGGTTTAGCTGACTCAGATCGGTTTCCAGATCATGCGAGTACACTTCACGGAGCCGGGCCACCAACGACCTCGCATCCCCCTTCATATGCCCAATCGAAAGCCAGTCCGCCACCGCATACGCCATCGGATAATTCATCTGCGCATCAAACGCAGTCCCATCAAAATACTCCCTCCCATCAAACCAAATCTCCCCAACAATCAACGCCTCTGGATTCAATTCCTTGACCAACAACCGCCAATCCTTCCAAAAAGGCCTCCCAATCTCATTGGCAACATCAAGACGCCATCCATCAATCCCATCAGACGGATCGCCATCCCCATTGGGATCCATCCATCGCCTCGTCACCGCCATCATGTGTGCTTTAGGCCCAGGCGCCAAATCCCCCGTTTCAGTCTGCCGAAACACAGGCAAGTCACCGTTCTTCCCATTCCATGATTTCCATCCAATCAACTGCCCGCTCCCCCAGTAATCATCAAACTCGGCCTCAAACCAATCCGCATACTTTGACGCACGCCCATGCTTGATCACATCGTCAAATGCCCAGTGATCCCGGCCCACATGGTTCCAGACCCCATCAAGTATGATCTTCATCCCCCGCTCATGCACCGCCGGGATAAAGGTCTCAACGAACCAAACATCCGCAGGCGTCCAATCCCAAGTCGATTCATCGCTCGGATCACCCACCGTCGAAGCCTCCACCACCCCAATCCCCCCAATTGTGGATATCTCCCCAGGATGACCCAGCGTCGGATCAATATGTCGCTGATCCGCAGCATCATATTTATGCAACGAAGTCGATGTGAACACCGGGCATATATAGATACCCTCTACCCCCAACTCCTGAAGCACATCAAGATGTTCGAGCACCCCTTGCAGATCCCCTCCATACCGCCTTTGAAAAATCACATTGGCAATTGCCCCACCAGCCTGGCCCGGATCGAACCAAAACCGCAACGGCTCACCAGCCGAAAGTATCCACGCACGCTCAATTTCCTCAATTGTCGGCTCATCAAACGGCTGGTCCCATAACACCGTAGTGCTCCGGGCCTGAACAGGATCATTCCCCGGATTCCCATTGGCAAATCGCTCAGGAAACACCTGATACCACACCATCCCACGCGACCACACAGGCCCAAATCGAGAATCTTCCTCAATTTCTGACTCAATCTGGGTAGCCACCCTACCCCCCCGCTCATCAGGGCCTTCTGTACTTTCAGCCCCGTGGGATAGACCAATCGCAGTCAAAATCACCAATACGGCCACCATTTTCAAACCGAACAACGAAAACTGATTTGCATACATAGCGATTCCCTGTTGACGCGGGCCAATTGATCCAGTAAAGTTCCGGTTGGGAACATAGAGGCATTTTTGCAATCTACAATTTTGCAGGCCTCGTCGCAACGATCGTATAACAAGGATACCACCAATGCCCCCCCATCGCCGACTGGCCTTCACCCTAATCGAACTCCTCGTTGTGATCGCCATCATTGCCCTACTCATAGGCATCCTCTTGCCAGCACTGGGCAAAGCTAGGCAGTCAGCTCAGGATATTAAGTGTCAGGTGGGTAATCGAACAATCTCCCAAACTATGACACTCTACGCAGATGACAATAAAGGTTGGCTGCCGATGATTCCTGCAGATAATCGCGCTGTTCCATACCCCGATCGCGATACGATCGTTAGGAAGCAATCAGGAGCGGGTGGGCTCGCCGGCTTCTTCTCACTGATACAAGTGGGTGACGCACCCTGGACCGGAGGACCCGCTCCAACCACCGGCGACCGCGGATATGTCGGCTCGATGCTCGGCGGCATTGGCGCCTACCCAAATGGTCAAAAAACCCCCGTAATGGATGGCTATATGGACGCCTTCGAATCCCTAACCTGCGCAAGGGACAAGGCAGACAGCTATTTCCCAAGGCCATTTAATATGGACCAACGCTACAGCGATGCCAACAGAGTAGACAAAACACCTGAACCCCCGGGCAGGCCCGAAGATGTCATCAGCTACAACATCAGCTACATCTATATCGCCGGCCTGAGAATTGACGAACCAGGACTCCCCTACGCGATCCCTTTCTTTGGCGATGAAACAAATACAAACGATCTTGTATTCAATGCTTGGTATGGCTACGACTGGAAAAATGGCACAGCCGGAACTGAGAGCCAAGATGTTCTTGACGAAGTGGGGTACAACCCTGTTTCCGGATACGCAAAAATTGACAACCACGGTGCAGATGGTGGGTATTTCGCATTCACCGACGGGCATGTTGAATTTATCGAAAAAAACCCCCAAAGAACTTTCTTCGCAAGCCTAAACGATCCGCTTCTTTCCGACGAACTTCGAAACGAAATAAAAAGTGAAGGCCTCAGCATGGATATCTACAAACCAGGACGGAGCAATTTTGTCCGTACAATGGACTAAATAACACACCGTTACCATTCTCTTCCCAAGCTCACCACGACCATGACAATTGATCGAGGCGAACCGTGACCACAGCGAACCCCGCTCCCAAAAAATCCAGCACCAAACCACCATTCCTCAAACGACTCTTGGCACACCAAGAGTCAGGCTTGGTATTGGTCATCATATTGATCTCCCTAGGACTCACTCTTTTCGGAACACTCAATCCCGTCGAAACAAAAAACGCCATCGAACGCCCCGCCGGCTCCCAAGTCCTCCTCCTCGATGCCCAAGGCGTCACCCACGCCAACGGCACCATCGCACGAACAAAAATCGCCACCTACCGAGTAAAATCCCCCGACTCCCACACAGACTACCCCGCCAATCAAATCAAAAACTACGACTCCACAACCGACACCCTCTACAAAATCACCAAACTCAACCCCTTCCTCAACAAATCAAATCTCGTACTCGTCACCAAAGACGCGAGTTTCTTTGCCATCATCGCCGTAGGAATGACAGGCGTCATCATCCTCGCAGGCATCGACCTCTCCGTCGGCTCCATCTATGGCCTCTGCGCCATCGTCGGCGCAATGATCCTCACAAATCTCCCCCCCGATACAGGATGGATCGTCGCCGTCCCCATCGCCCTCCTCGTTTGCATGACCGTCGGCACCCTCTGCGGCTTCGCCAACGGCGCCATGAGCGAAGGTCTAGGCGTACACCCCTTCGTCATCACCCTCGGCATGATGGCCATCCTCCGAGGCCTCACCGTCGTCATACCACAAGAACTCTTCGGCACACAATCCATCGGAGGATTCCCCACCTCCTTCACCACAGGATTCTTCAAAGCCGAATTCTTCGGCGTATACCCCGTCCCCGTCATCATCATGATCCTCTGCGGAATCGTCGGCTGGTTCGTACTCGCCAAAACGGTCTTCGGCCGGCGCATCTTTGCCATCGGCGGCAACGAAACAGCCGCCAAATACGCAGGCATCCCAGTCAAAAAAACCAAAATACTCGTCTACACCATCACCGGAGCCCTCTGCGGCCTCTCAGCATGTGCATACCTCGGCTACTACGGGGCCGCCGAAACCAACGCCGGCAACGCCTACGAGCTCCAGGTCATCGCCGCCACCGTCATCGGCGGCGCATCGCTCATGGGCGGGCGAGGCACCGTCATCGGGGCCGTCCTCGGAGCCATCATCATCCAACTCATCAACAACACCCTCATCATCTTCGAGGTTGACACCAGTTATAATCAAATCGTCATGGGCGCCGCCATCATCATCGCGGTCGTCATCGACCAAACCAAACAAAGAATCCAAGCCCGCAGGGCTTAAAAACCAAACCGGAGCCATCCACAATGTTCACACGCCACCCACTGCTCTCTACAGCAATGTTCTCACTCTCAGCCCTCTCCCTCATCGGATGCTCCGGCGGATCAGACTCCGAAAAAAACACAGGCGACGACCACGCTGACCACGGCGACCACGCCCACGACGACATCACCTACAAAATCGGCGTCATCGCCAAAAGCAACTCCAACCCAGTATTCCTCGCTGCAAAAAACGGAGCCTTCGCAGCAGGCAAGCGACTCACCAAAGAACTCGACGGCGCAACCGTCGAAATCCTCTGGCAAACCCCCGCCATGGAAGACGCTCAACTCCAAGCCCAATATGTAGAACAACTCGTCGCCTCAGGCATCGACGGCATCGCCATCTCCTGCACCGATGCAAACCTCCTCACCAGCGCACTCAAAGCAGCCGTCGACAAAGGCGTCATCGTCGTCACCTTCGACTCAGACGCACCAGACTCAGGACGCATGGCCTACTACGGCGTAAACGACTACGAAGCCGGCAAAGAACTCATGCGACAACTCGCCACCGTCATGAACAACGAAGGCAAAGTCGCCGTCCTCACCGGAAACCCCGCCGCCACCAACCTCCAAGCCCGCGTCAACGGCGTCGTCGAACAAGCCGCCGAGTACGACGGCATCGAAATCCCTATGGTCTATTCCTTCATGCCAGAAACCGCAACAGAAGCCGCCGCAAAAATGCAACAAGTTCAAACCGCAAACCCAGACATCACAGGCTGGGCACTCGTCGGAGGCTGGCCCCTCTACACCGACAACGCACTCGACGGCATCTACGAAAATGCCAAAATCGCCTCAATGGACCCCCTCCCACTCCCACTTCAATACGCCATGAAGGGACAAGTTCAGGTCCTCGTAGGCCAACCATACTACGGCTGGGGCGAAAAATCAGTCGAAATGATCGTCGACAAACTCCACTTCGATCGCAGCCCAGCATCCGACATGGTCATCGCCGACTTTGACATCGTCACCACCGAAACCGCCGAAGAGTTCTTAAAGAACTGGGAACTCTGGCTCGGCAAAGATTGATACCGGTTTATGTCTGACACCAAACCAAACCTGATCGCCACCGGCATCTCAAAGCGTTTCGGTAATACCCAAGCACTCAAAGATGTCACCGTGTCCTTCTTCCCCGGAGAAGTCCACGCGCTCATGGGCGAGAACGGTGCGGGCAAATCCACCCTCGGCAAAGTCCTCGCAGGCCTCCACGCACAAAACACCGGCACAGTCACCCTCAACAGCCGCAAACTCATCCCAGGCTCCCTCGACGACGCATTCCACGCAGGCATCAGAATCGTCCACCAAGAACTCGCCCAATGCCCAAACCTCTCCGTCGCAGAAAACCTCTGCCTCCACGACATCCCCACCAAAGGCCTCACCGTCGATTTCGCAGAAATGGAACGACGAGCCGCTGCCCTGGTCCATCAACTTGACCCAGACATTGATGTCACCAAACCCCTCGGCCTCCTCTCCCCAGGCCGACGCCAAATCTGCCAGATCGCCGCATCACTCGACAAAAACCCCGACGGCTCCATGATCGCCAAGATCATCGTCCTCGACGAACCCACCTCGTCGCTGTCGATCTCCGAAGCATCCATCCTCATGGACATCGCCCGCGACCTTGCCTCCAAAGGCCTCACCATCATCTATGTCTCCCACCGCATGAGCGAAATCTTCACCTGCTGCGACCGCGTCACCATCCTCCGTGATGGCAAGTTCGTCGCCACCAATATCGTCAGCGAAATCGACGAACCCACCCTCGTCGAACAAATGATCGGACGACGAATCGAAGCCCTCCAAAACAAATCCAACGGCTCCAACCAATCCATCGAAACCCAAGCCCTCAAAGCCCAAATCGGCACCGATCATCACACCCCCGTATCCCACAGCGGAAACCCACGGCTCGTTATCAAAAAACTCTACTCCCCAGGAAAACTCGACAACTGCTCTCTGAATCTCTACCCCGGAGAAGTCCTCGGCATCGGAGGCCTCGTCGGAGCAGGCCGCTCCGAACTCTTCGACGCCATCTTCAACATCGACACCCGCGCCAAAGGATCGGTCAAAATTGACGGCGACGAAATCCTCGGTAAAGGCATCCGCGCCGCAATCGACGCCGGTGTAGGGCTCGGCTATGTTCCCGAAGACCGGCGCATCCAAGGCCTCTTCTTCAATCTCGGTATCGACGAAAATATCATCGCCCCAATCATGAACCGCATGGCTGGCCCGCTGGGAATCCGTAACCGAGCCGCAGAACTCGAAACCGTCCGCAAACGCATCGGACGCTTCCAAATCAAAACCGCCTCACTCTCCCAAACAACCCCAGGCGAACTCTCAGGCGGCAACCAACAAAAACTCCTCATCGCCCGATGGATGACCCAAGACACCAAAGTCCTCCTCCTCGACGAACCCACACGAGGCATCGATGTCGGCACCAAAGCCGAAATCTACAAACTCATCCGCCAGGCCGCCGACGACGGCCTCGCAATCCTCCTGGTCTCCTCAGAAATGCCAGAACTCCTCGCCTTATCCGACCGCATCCTCGTCATGGGCGACGGCCAAATCAAAGGCGAACTGACCGAAAACCAAATGACCCAAACCAACATCCTCACACTCGCTACCAAAGAAAAAGCCCACGCCTTGGTCTGATGTACAAACCATTGCATGGGCTTCTTGTTTCTTCTGTGTTCTTCAGGCCATCAAATCACTTGACAACAACATGAACCGGCTTGTCTGAACCAATCACACGCGCATTGATCGTGCGGTCAGGATACGAAATCGATCCGTCCACACGCTTCACATACACAACAATCTTATCGCCGGCATCCTTGGCATACAACGACGACTCAAGGTACTCGCCCATCAGGTAGCCAAAGCCCTCGCCTTCGTCTTCATACATCGTGCCCTTGGCGTAGCCATCAGCATTGAGATGCACAATCAGCGTCAGCTCATCGCGTGAATCGGGACGATCACCAAAGTACTGTGTCACCGGCGCCGTCGGGATGATCCCGCCGGGACGGATAAACAACGCCGGCAGATGCTCATCCTTTGAGTCACGACCCGAATCAAAGTCCGGAAAATCAAACGCCGCCCATTCAACACCGTCAACCGCCGACGGCATCGCCGAGACTCGATCCCCCTCAGGAGTCGCCTTGGTGACAATCAACAACTCTGCACCGAGCAAGAACGAATCATCCTCAGAACGCAGTGCCGGATCGGCAGGATCCGCAAAGAATGTTGGCCGAGCAATCGGCATCCCGGTATCGGCAGACTCTTTAAACAGCGTGTATATATAAGGCATCAACCGGTATCGCCGCTCAAGCCCGCGCCGGCTCGTATCCTCAACCTCCTGGCCAAATGACCAAGGCTCCTTATCAATATTCCCCTTGGCTGTATGCCCACGCGAGAACGGGAACAGCGTTCCAAAGCCCATCCACCGCTGAAACAACTCACCATCGCCGTTGTAGGCAAACCCACCAATATCAGGCCCAACAAACGGCTGACCAGACAAACTCAAGTTCAGCGACATCCCAATCGACATATCAAGGTGTGCCCAGTTGGCACTGTTATCACCAGTCCAGGTCGCTCCGTAGCGTTGCCCACCGATGAAGTTGGCTCGCGAAAGCACAAACGGCCGCTTATCAGGATTCGTCGCCATCACGCCCTCGCGTGTTGCGCGGATCATCTGCATGCCATACACATTGTGATAGCGTGCATGCGTATCGGTCCCGCCCAACTCTGGGTCAGCCCGGTGGATATTGGTCTCAGGCATGGTTTTGGATTCTACATTAAACACCGCAGGTTCGTTCATGTCGTTCCACACGCCGTCGATGTTGTAGGCCATGAACTCTTCGTAGAGCCCCGCCCACCAGTTGCGGACATCCTTGTTCAAATAATCAGGGAACACACACACACCGGGCCAGACATTGCCGTTGTACACATTCCCGTCCTTGTCCCGAACCCAAGCATTATGCTCATCGCCTGAATCAGATACAAAATATCCATCTTCATCCTTGACACCCGGATCAATCATCCAAACATTCGAAAACCCCTTGGTATCAAGCCAATCATTGAGTCCCTTAGGATCAGGAAACTGCTCAGGATCAAAGGTAAACACGCGATACTCGTCCATGTAATCAATATCCATCCAAATCACATCCGCCGGAAGCTTCCGAGCCCGAAACTCATTCACCACCTCTTTAACCCGTGAATCAGGATTATACGAATACCGGCACTGGTGATACCCCACAGCCCACTTAGGAGGCATCGCAATCGTCCCCGTAAGCACACCAAGCCCCAGCATCACATCCTGAGGCGAATCGCCATCAATCACAATAACCGCAAAGTCCCCACCCTCAGCACGAAAAGTAATCCCGTCCCGAAGATCGATCTCACACCGGTAAGTCGTATCAGCCAACACCCCAAACGCCGTACCATCGGCCCGCACCGCAAGCACCCAAGGGTGCGATGTATACAAATTCTTAGCATCAAGCCCATACCCAAAAGCATCCAAATTCCAAGTCTCAGTCACAAACCCATTCCGAAGCAAAGGCCCAGCCGCCTGCCCAGTCCCATACAACGATGTCCCCGCATCAATCGAGATCGACGCGACCGTCCGCCCCGTCACCTCATCTATCGAGTACGCCGGAACCTCATTGAGTGATCCCAGCCCAACATCCCCAAAAGACTCAAACACATGAGCAAGAGCAAATGACGGCTTCCGATCCTGCCGGGCCTCCAAGGTCCGATCAAAGCGAACAATTCCTTCGCCGATAACCTGAGCCACCTGAGCCTGAGAGCTCGCAATGAATCCAAGCGACAAACTTCCGAGCACCAAAATTTGGGTAAATAACTGCTTTTTCACGCGGCAACCTCACTAAAAACTGCGTATAGACCCACGCACGGCGCATGAGTAAAATCGACTGTCGGTACACAATACTTCTCGGACTGCTCTTCGTGCAGAATTTGAGCAAGAAAACATCGCAAAGTGTCAATATTTTAGTTCACAGCCACCACAAAATCGTCAATAATCATCAAGCCGCTCTATACACCAGGCATCCAGCCGGTTTTGGGCTCGTTTTAAGTTGTTCCACTGAAAGGCCATCCATGTCATCCAACGCGAAATCTCACCGCTCCGCCATCATCATCGGGGCCCTGATCGCCACTACAGGCATCGCTGTCCAAACCGCACAAGCCCAAAACAAACTCAACTACCTCCAATGGTTTGAAACAGAATGGGACGACATCGAACGCCGCACCCCCGATGTCTTCCTCGCAGGCTACGACGCACTCTGGCTACCACCACCCTCAAAAGCCTCATTCACCTCAGTAGGTTACGATCCATTTGACCGCTTCGATCTCGGACAACCCCCACTCCTAAGCTTCTCCCCATCACGCAAGCGCACAACCTATGGCACCGAAGCCACCTTCCAAGCAATGATCGACGAACTCCAACGCTCCGGCGCCGAAGTCTACATCGACGGCATCTTCAACCACAACGGCGGAAGAACCACCTCAGACGCATTCCTCGCACAAGGTGGATACCCAGGCTTCTGGATCCCACGCGAAAGCCCGCCCCGAAACAAACTTCCAACAGACAACTGGGGCGACTTCCACAACGGAAACGCCTCAGGATACCTCCAATCAGAAAACCCAGGCGGCTCAAACTACGACCTCCACAGAGGCGACCTCGTCGCCCTCGTCGACATCGCTCAAGAAGAAAACTACCCATTCATCCGCCAACCAGTCAACGCAGGAGATCCCCAAAACATCCCCGCAGGCACCATCTACAACCGCCCAGACCCAAACAACGCACGCTTCTACACAGACCAAGCACTCTCCCCAGACAACTTCATCAACCCCGGAACCTCCAGAAACCCAGGCGCACAAACCTTCACACGCTTCCCATACAACACCATCAACCAAATGCAAGGCGACCCAGTTGCCGACAACGGCACAGGCATGCTCATGCGATGGGCACAATGGATGATCCAAGTCCAAGGCGTCGACGGCTTCCGCCTCGATGCACTCAAACACACCCCAAGCTGGTTCTGGGACGGCTTCTTCGACTCAGCAATACACAACCTTCGCGTCCGCCCCAGCGGCGGAAACATCAACCCATTCACCTTCGGCGAAAACATCATCGGAAACTTCGACAACCTCAGCAACTACATCCGCAAAGACTCCTTCGCAAACCGTGACGGCCTCGATATCCAAGGCGCCGCCCGTCTCCGCGACCTCCTCAACGCCAACGGCCTCGGCTCCTGGGCAAACATCAACTCCGATCTAAACTCAGGACACCTCGATGTCACAGACGACGGATTTGTCAACGGCTCAATGGGTGTCAACCATGTATTCTCACACGACAACGGCACAGTCGGCTCCGGAAGCTCCATGCCACCATACCCCACCGTCACACAACAAGCCTACCAAATGCACGCCTACATGCTCATGCGACCAGGCAGGGCCATCGTCTACCACAACGGCCGAGGCATCATCGCACGCTCCAGCGGATTCTTCCCACGCGAAGGAGTCCCAGCAGCCCTCGGATACGACCCCATAACCCAACAACTTGACCCCACCATCACCAAACTCGTCCAAATACGAAACCAAGTCGCTTTCGGACAATACTTCCAACTCAACTCAAACCTCAACGATGTCATGGTCTTTGAACGAGCATTCAACGGCACCGCAAACTCCCTCACAGCAGTCAACGACCGATTCGATGTAGGCCACCAAGTCGTCTCCGTAGCCACCTCCTACCCACAAGGTACCAGAATCCATGAAATGACCGGAAACGCCGCAGACCCCCTCGTAGACCCCAACAACAACATCCCAGAAACCATCGTCGTAGGATTCGGTGGCTCCGTCACACTCACCATCCCAAACAACACCTCCTCAGCAGGAACCCATGGCAAAGGCTACCTCATCTACGCAGAATCCCTCCCAGAAACAACCCTCACCTTCATCGGACAAAACGGCACCATCGAACCAGACCCAACCAACTTCCCAGACTGGATCCAACGCCTCAGCCAAATCGCAGTCATCAATAGCGACTCATTTGAAATCCGTCTCCAAACAGCACCAGGCGACCTCCTAGACCCCAACACAGACGACAACGCCATGTTCGCCTGGGACAACCGCACCCGCGACTGGAACGGCAACGGCGCCCCAGACATCTCCCCAACCGCCCTAGGACTCGCAGGATTCGAACAATTCCTCACCGTAAACAGTCCCCTATACAACTCAGGAAACCCCTTCGGCCTCTACCGCCAAGTCATCGACGCCACCACCATGGACGAAGGCATGCACTACCTCACCACCGTCGCATTCCGCCGCCGCCCCCCAGGCACCACCCCCATCTATCGTGAAACCCGAAAAGTCGTCTACATCGACCGCCTCCCACCAGAAGTCTCCCTCCAGCAAGCCGGGCAAACCCTAGAGGACAATCAACCCCAGTTCATCGTCCACGCACTCGACCGCACCACAACCGCCCTCCACCTCCTTCTCAATGTCCCAGAAGGCACCGACCCACTCACACTAATCAACTCAGGAACCCGAATACCACCATACGACCGTTTCGAATACCGCCACATCTTCAACGGCGCCCTCGACGATGGACTCAACAAAATCACCATGGTCGCAATCGAAGACTCCGGCACCACCAATGTCATCACCGAAACCGTCATCATCGGCGGCCTAACTTGCCGTGCAGACCTGACAGGCGATGGCACACTCGACTTCTTCGACATCTCCGCCTTCTTGACCCTCTTTGGCAATCAAGACCCAGCCGCAGATTTCTCAGGCGATGGTGCATTTGACTTCTTCGACATCTCCGCCTTCCTCACCGAGTTCTCGTCGGGGTGCCCATAATCCCAACTGAGCAATAGCACGCCCGCCGGCGTGGCTCAGGCAACCAAAAAAGAAACGAGGCCGGATGATTCATCAAAATCATCCGGCCTCGCATTCATTTTGTATCAATCGTCGCTATCAAATCAGCGGCGACGGCGTCCAGCAACCAAACCGCCAAGACCAAGCAACGCCAATGATGACGGAGTTGGAATAACGGTGTAGCTCAGGAAAGCACCCGAAGTGGAGCCGGTGCCCCAGTCTGGAGTGGCTTCGCCAGCAAGGCTCAGCATGTCAACGCCTGGATCACCACCACCACCACCGGTGGTTGCGACATCAAAGCCGAAGGTATCGCCAACGCTCAGTCCAAGAGCGGCGAGTGAAACGATGTAGCTCTGCACGCCAGCAGCGTGAGCAGAGTCGTCACCCATGATCAAACCGCCACCAAGGTAGGTCGCGTCAGTCACATTCCATGCAGCACCATCGAAGTTACGGAGTTCAGCACCAACGCCTGATCCACCTTCGTCAGCCCAACCACCAATGAAGTAGTCGATCCCGCTGCCCCAACTGATGTTGCGACCCCAGCCACCAGAGGTGCTGGTTGTTCCAGATCCCATATCAAACCCAACTAGGTACTTGCCCCAGTTCGTTGCATCGATATCGCCAGCGACGGAAATGTCAATGTACAAGAAGTTGGCATCGTTGGTGATTTCAACCTGAGTAATGTCAAGGTGTGCAAAAGGTACACCACCTCCATCAACAAACGAGGCATTCAAATCACCAGCAGTGTCCATGTACACATCAGCACTTGCAACACCAGCCAGCGAAGCGATAGCCGCAGCCATCAGTAAATTTCTCATCTCTAGTCTCCCTATATTCTCTCAAAAAAGGTTCCGCCCCCCAACAAATTGAGAGTACGGCGTTAAAACACGACCTCCACTGTACTACCCCTTGAAACCCAACACAAGCCCCAAACCCCCAATTTGCGAGACTTTTTGTCCACAATCCACAAATTCCCCGCCACCCCCCCACCGCCCTCCACCAGTTATCGGCCTACACATCCAAGTCCGCCACCACCATCGCATGATCCGACACCGATAACCCACTCTCCCGATCCACAAAACACCCCGTCAACCGCCCCCGAGCCGCCTTGTTCATCAGCAAATAATCAATCCGCCACCCCCGATTGAGTGCCCGCGCCTGCCCACGATTCGACCACCAAGAATAAGGCCCATCCACATCCCCGCTCACCTCCCGAACCACATCACTCCACCCCATCCCAATCATCTCCCCCATCCACCGCCGTTCATGAGGCAAAAATCCCGACGACTTCGCATTCCCCTTGGCATAAAAAATATCCCGCTCCGTATGCGCAATATTCAAATCCCCACCAATCACCGTAGGAATCTTCGACTTCAACATCGGCTCGGCCCACTCCATAAAGAACCCAAGCCA
>JAESRA010000090.1 GCA_016764895.1 Phycisphaerales bacterium
AATTCTCGGCACCCGATAGCGATCCGCCTGGCGCCACACGGTTTCGCTCTGCGCCTCCACTCCTTCCCGAGCGCTAAACACGACCACCGCCCCATCAAGCACCACCGACCGCACCGAAACAACAGCCCCCCCAACAACCAACTCCGCATCCACCGACCGCGCATTGGGATCCGTCGACTGCACCCCCACAAAAATACTCAACTTCGTCGGATCCTCATAATCCCGCTCCGCCCGCAGCGCCGTCATCCCCACACTCACCGCCGAAGCACCCCCAATCGCATGATACTCAAAGCTCGGCGCATCAGGCGTATCCTCATCAGCCCGCACCACATCCAAATCCGCCACCCGCCCATCACTAAACAAATGAAAGAAGTACGCATCCCCCCCCTTGATCCCCTCAATCTCAATCGGATCCCCCCCCAATGTCCCCGCCCCATCGAGCCCCGTATCCAAAAATATCCGGTTGGGCCGCTGCGACTGGGCAAGCCGATACGCCTCCTCAATCGACGAAGGTCCATCAGTCTGCACAATCCCATTGATCGCCGCAACCAACGCCGCTTTATCCGAAGTAAACTGCAACACAATCTCCGCCGACCGATCAAACGCAATCACCATCGCCTCATCGGCCTTCTCCGCATCCTCAAACAACGAAGGCGAAGCCAACCCCTCAACCATCCCAATCGCCCGCTCCTTAGCAACTTCAAGCCGGGTGATCCCTGACGACCGCGACAAATCCCCATCCACCGCCCGCATCGACGCGCTCCGATCAATCAAAATCACCAACTTCTGCCCCGCAGAAGCCGTCGCCGTCGATCGCGGCTGCGCAAGCGCAAGCAGAATCAACCCCAAAATAATCAACTGCAAAAACAACAGCAAATTCCGCCGCAACTTCTGAAACGGCGCATTGGCCTGCAAATCCTGAATGGCTTTTTTCCAAAGGAGGGTCGAAGACACTTCCCTCGGAATCCGCCGCAACTTCAAAAAATACAAAATAACAAGCGAAGGCACCGCAATCGCCGCCACCAATCCCGCAAGCATCGGAGTCGCCCAAATCACCGCAACAACCCCCGCTTCCGCAAATACTCCACCAACAAAGTATCAATCGGCGTATCCGTCTGAATCGTCAACGCCGAAATCTCCCGCCTCGCGCAATAGTCCCGAAACCCCCCGCAATACGCCGACAGATTCTCCTTATATTTCTTCAACAACGGCGCCGAGATCGTCACCTCCGCCATATCCCCATCCTCAATATCCCGCAACTGCAAATCCCCAGAAATATCCGGCTCCACCTCCTGAGGCGACAACACCTGAATCGCAAAAACATCATACCCCCGCCCAGCAAGCATCCGCAACCCCGTCTCATACCCCTCCTTCATCAAAAAATCACTCAACACAATCATCACCCCCTTACCCCGACGGCTCATCGCAATCCGCTTACACGCCTGCGAAAAATCCGTCCCCCCCTCAGGCGAAACCGAACACAAAAATCGCGCCAAATCATGCGTCCTTCTTCGCCCCCGCAAATCCCGGATCGTCCCCGCGATAGATTGCTCGCCCCCAGCAATGACAAGTTCATCACGCAACCCAACCGCCGTCACCGCCACCCGGTTCAGATTCAACAACCCAATATACCCAAGCGACATCGCCACCTGCTGCATATAGAAAAACTTATTCGGCTCCCCACAATCACTCGACGCCGAGGCATCAATCACAATATGCAGCGACAGATCCTCCTCCTCCATAAACAGCTTCATAAAGAACCGATCCAGCCGGGCATAGATATTCCAATCAATATGCCGCAGATCATCCCCCATCGAATAAGGCCGATGATCCGCAAACTCCACCGACTCCCCCCGCTTCTTCGACCGCCGCTCCCCCTTAAGTTTCCCCGCAAAAATCTTCCGCGACGAAACATCAAGATGCGAAATCTTCCCAATAAGTTCAGAAGAAAGCAGTTCATCAATAGTCGCAGGCCGGGTTGGATTTTCTGATCGAAGCATAAGAATTTTTGAACGCAGAGGTCGCAAAGGTCACGCAGAGGCGCAGAGAGGAGAAAGACAGTGTAAAAGTCTTTAGATTCTCTGTGTGACTTGGGAGTTGATTCTGCGATATGTTCCTTTCTTGATAGTTGAATCATTAAAATTGATCAGCAACCCAAGCGGCTTCTGAGCCACTCGGAGATAACTCACCAACTGGGCCAAATGTATATCACTAACCGATTGCACCGCCTTGAGTTCAACAATAAGCACATTCTCAACCAATAAATCAATCCGCTGAGTCGGCAACGCCTTCCCCTTATATTGACCAATAACCGACACCTGCTGAGCATATTCAATTCCCGATCTTTCAAACTCAATACACAACGCCGCCTCATACACCGACTCAAGCAACCCAGGCCCAAGCGTCCGATGCACTTCAATAGCACACCCAATCACATCATGGCTCAACCGATTCAATCTTTCTGGCAACTCAATCCGATCCATATCTTCTTTCTAAAAAACCCAATCTTCATCTTCTCTGCGCCTCTGCGTGACCTTTGCGCCCTCTGCGTTCCTCTTGCTTCTCTTCCTCTTCTCAAACCATCGCCGTAGGCTGCGTAGGAGTCAACTTCAAAACCTCCCGAACCAAATCATCCGCCCGCACCCGATCCGCCTCGGCCTCAAAGTTCATCAACACCCGATGCCGCAAACAAGGCATCGCCACATCCTGAATATCCTGATAACTCACATGAAACCGCCCATCAACAAGCGCACGAACCTTCCCCGCCAAAATCAACGCCTGCGCCCCACGAGGCGAAACCCCACACCGCACATACCGATTCGTAGGCCCATTGGCACCACCCGCCGCCGTATCCGTCTCCGGATGCGTCGCCAAAACCAACCGCGCCGCATATTGCTTCACATGCGGCGCAACCACCACCTGCCGCACAAGATGTTGATACTCCAAAATCCCCGCCCCATCAATCACCTTATTGGCAACCGGATTCTCCGCACCAGTAGTACGATCAATAATCTCCATCAAATCTTCGAGCCCCGCATACCCCACATCCACCTTCAACAAAAACCGATCCATCTGCGCCTCAGGCAGCGGATAAGTCCCCTCCTGCTCAATCGGGTTCTGCGTCGCCAACACCAAAAACGGCTCGGCCAACTTATAAGTCTCCCCGGCCACCGTCACCGAATGCTCCTGCATCGCCTCAAGCAACGCCGATTGCGTCTTCGGAGTCGCCCGATTGATCTCATCAGCCAAAACAATCTGCGCAAAGATCGGCCCACGCTGAAACTCAAAGCTCCGCCGACCCGTCTCCGGATCCTCCGAAACAATATTCGTCCCAATCACATCCGCCGGCATCAAGTCAGGCGTGAACTGAATCCGCGAAAACGGCAAATGCAGCGTCGTCGCCAGTGTCCGCACAAGCAAAGTCTTCCCCAGCCCAGGCACCCCCTCTAAAAGCACATTCCCGCCTGCAAATAAACACACAAGCACAGCATCAACCACCGCCTGCTGCCCCACCATCACCTTACCAATCTCACTCCGCAACTGACCAAAGGTCGCCCGGAACGCTTCACACTGTTGCTTGACCTCAGCCGGTGTCTCAAGATTCTCATTCATACTCATATCCAAACTCCTCGCCGAATCCTCGGCCTAGTCTCATCATTCTATCAACAATCCAAACCCATTAGCCCTGATCCTCATACCCGTCCCGAGCCCGCTTCTTGGCCGCCCGCAACGCACTCAACGCATCAATCGTCTCATCGTCCTTCGATTCGCTCTTCTTGGGCTTACCGATACTCGGCCCCCCAGTTCCAGAACCGCCCTCCTCCTGCCCAGACAACGCCACCGGCTCATCAGAAACCACCACCGACTCATCGGCCTCAAACTTCCGCGACGCCCCCTCCTCAGAACCACCTTTCCGATCATCCCCAGTCCGAGACTCCGTCCGCACCCGCGCCATCCGCATCGCCGCCGTCGCATCCATCGAACGATCCACTTCCTTATGCGCCCCCCGCTGCACAAACGCCAGAATCGCCCGCGGATCAATCCGCACCCGCCGAACCGCAACATCCAACAAAAATATCCCAACCCCCACAATCGCCATCAACATCCAAATCGGCGTAAGCACCACAGGCATCGTAAGCCCCTCCCGCGTCCACAAATCAGACCCCACCGGATCACCAGCGTTCAGCACCCGCCCCCCCGTAATCGAAGCCACCTGCTGCAACAAAGGCAGATTCGTCTTCAACGATTTATACTCATCCGCAAAAGGCCGAATCACCGCCGCCTGTGCCGACCCCTCAAAAACCTCGCCCTCCTTACCAGGCGATCTGTACTGCATATTCACCACATACGACCCAGGCTTAGAACTATCAAAATCCCCCTCATACCGACCAGGCCCCACCTGCCTGAGTTCAACAACCTCCCCAACCCCATCAGGCGTCGAAGCCCGCGCTCTAAAATTCGCAAAGTCCATCCGCTCCCCAGTAGGATCAAACGCCTCGACAATCACCCGCGTCCGCTCCCCAACATTCTCCGTCGTCACCCGCAGCGTCGAATCCCCCCCAGGCCGCATCGCCCACCGCACATGCTGCTCCCAATACTGATTGAACCCACTCCAAGCCACCCAAGCCGGCGACCACCGGCTCGACACATCACTCGTAAAAGTCACCACCTTGCCCAACCCATACTGCCACTGCGCCGCAATCGGATCCTCCTCCTTCCCCCGAAGCGTCACCAAACTCAACCCCTCCCGCTCCGCCGCCACCACATACCCCGATATCGGAGGCACCCCAGGAATCCCACGCATCGTCTCAGTAGGCACACCCGTCCGAACAGGAGCAAACGCCTCCCCCTCCCAAATCAACGCACGCCGAATCGTCTGCGCCTCCTTAATAAAAATCTGAGGCAGCGTCGCAAGCGCGTTG
>JAESRA010000091.1 GCA_016764895.1 Phycisphaerales bacterium
AAAAACAAGCGCTTACTGAGTCAATTTTGGCAATAGGGTAAAAAACCGGTTAACACGTTAAGCATAGTTTTTGGGGGTTTCCATGATTTCTGACGCAGAGATAGAGGTTTATTATTCGATCAAGGCGAATCCGGCGGTGGGGGTTTGCAGGGTGATTTGTGAGGCGGGGGTTGATGGGGCGGAGATCGCGTCGAGTGGGGAACTTATTGCGGCGATGGCGAGTGGGTTTGATGCGGGGCGGGTGTTGTTTGCGGGGCCTGGGAAGACGGATGGGGAACTTGAGCATGCTATTGGTGAAGGGGTTGGGCAGATCAATGCGGAATCGGTGGGGGAGATTGGGCGGATTGATGCTGTTGCGGGGCGGCTTGGGGTTGTGCAGCGGGTGGGGATTCGGGTGAATCTTGAGGATGGCGATTCGGGGCATGGGAAGATTCGGACGGGCGGGGGTGCTCAAAAATTTGGGATTGATGAATCTCAGGTTGTTGAAGCGATTGGTTTGATTGAGGGATTGGACAATGTTGAGTTTGCGGGGTTGCACACGATGCTGGGTTCGCAGGTGCTTGATGCTGATGTGATGTTGGAGTCGTGTGGGTTGGGGATTGAGATGGCGATCCGGGTCAGTGCCGCAAGCGGGGTAGATATGAAGTCTTTCAACTTTGGGGGGGGCCTTGGGGTGAGTCATTTTGATGATGAGGTCGGGTTTGATGTGGTTGGATTTGGGGAGGGATTGAAGGGGTTGATCGGCGAGGCGCGGAAGAATGGGGCGTTGTCAGAGACTAAGTTTGTGATCGAGCCTGGGCGGGTGTTGGTTTCGGAGTTTGGGGTGTATGTGTCGCGGGTGGTGGATGTGAAGGAATCTTGTGGGGAGACTTTTGCGATATTGGATGGGGGGATTCATCATGCGTTGCTGCCGATCACGGCTAATTCGTATCGGGTGGTGATCGCGGATCGGGTTGATGCGGGAGGTTGCGAGGCGGTGATGCTTGGGGGGCCTTTGTGTACATCTGCGGATCAGTGGCGGTCTTCGGTGGAGCTGCCTGGGGTGAAAGTGGGTGATGTGGTGGCGATGATGAACTCTGGGGCGTATGGGTTGACGGCTTCGATGAACATGTTTTTGAGTCGGGGGACGCCTGTGGAGGTGCTGGTGATTGGGGGGGAATGTTTGGTGATTCGGGAGCGGTCTACGGCGGAGTCGGTGCTTGATGGGCAGTGTATTTCTGAGTCCCTAGAGTAGTTGATGGAAGTTATTGATACAGTTGCCCGGTTGCGGGAGTGGGTTGATGGTCGTCGGGCTGATGGGGAGTCGGTGGGGTTGGTGCCGACGATGGGGTGTTTGCATGATGGGCATGTGGGATTGCTTGATCGGGCGCGGGGGGAGAATGATTGTGTGGTGATGAGTGTGTTTGTGAATCCGCTTCAGTTTCGGCGTGGTGCGTATGAGAGCTATCCGAGGCGGCTTGAGGATGATTTGGAGATTGCACGCTTGGGTGGGGTGGATGTGGTGTTTGTGCCGAGTGTTGAAGAGGTGTATCCGGCGTTGGGATCGTTGGAGGAAATCTTTGATTTGCAGGATGGGTCGAGCGGGGAGCGGGACTCGGATGTTTTTACGGTTGATTGTGTTGGGGTAGATGGCGGGATGGAGTATGTGCGGGTGCCTGGGCGGCTGGTGATGAAGATGGATGGGGTGGATCATCCGTGGCACTTTGATGGGGTGGCGACGGTGGTGCGGTTGTTGTTTGAGATGGTGGGGCCTGGCCGGGCGTATTTTGGGCAGAAGGATATTCAGCAGGTGGCGATTTTGGAGGCGATGAATCGGTGGCTAAAGATGGGGATCGAGCTTGTTGAGGTGCAAGTGGTGCGTGCGGATGATGGGGTTTCTTTGAGTTCGCGGCTGATGCTTTTGGACGATGATCAACGAGCAATCGCCGCTGCGGTGGTCGGTCTTTTGGAGTGTTTTGCTCAGGATACGACAGGACAGAGGGTGGATGGACTGGTCGCCAAGTTGATGGCTGGGGTTGATGAGATTCAGACCCATCGCAATATGCTGAAGATCGATTCGATTGATTGCGTTGATCCGGTGAGTCTTGAGCGGCTCGATGTGATGACGGAATCGGCGGTGGTGTATATTGCCTATATCATCAACGGGATTCGGCTGGCGGAGACTTGTTGGTGTGGGTGATGTGTGTGTATTGCTCAAGACACTACTGCGCCGAAGACGGCGAGTAGTGGCACCCCAAAGGTTTTGGAGCCGTCAGGCACGGCCTATAGAGCAAACCGAGGCAACTCGTAGCATTACCCAGTACCCATTTGAAGACCCGCAGGTGGCAAAGCCCACCAGCGGGGCACCCGTCTAGATCAGATTCTATATCAGCGTTCTGTTCAGCAATGACAACCAAGAGTTTCGCAGATCCGCTGGCAGTCCCGGCGAATTTGTTGTTTGAGGGTTTCGATGGAATCGAACTTGACTTGATCGCGCACCCAGCCGACGAGCTGAAGTGTGCAGTCCCAGTTGTAGGCGGGCATGTCTGGGGCTGGGGTCCAGGGGGAGCCGTCGGGGTTGATGAGGTGTGCTTCGGCTCGGCGGGTGGTGCCTTGGACTGTTGGGCGGGAGCCGATGTTGATTGCGGCGAGGACTTGTTGATCTATTTGTTGATGGGTGAAGCGGGCGTAGCCGGAGTAGACGCCGTCGGCGGGGAGGAGGGATTCGGTTTTTAGATTTATTGTTGGGATGTTGATGGTGCGGCCGAGTTGCTCGCCTTGTTCTACGGTGCCGGTGAGTTCGTGTGATTTGCCCAGGACACAGGCGGCGTCTCGGACGCGGTTGTGTGCTAGGAGCCAGCGGGCGAGTGATGAGGAGGCGGTGACGATTGATTGGTCGGTGAGGGTGACTTTGACTGGACAAAGGATTTCGGTTTTGATGCCTCGGTCTTCGCAGATTTTGGCGAGGAGTTCTGGGGTTCCGGCGCGTCGTTTGCCGAAGTGGAAGTCGCAGCCCTCGACGATGATCGCGGGTTTGTACTCTTCGATGACCTCATCAAGGAATGATTCGGGGTCTTTGGCGAGGAGTTCTGGGGTTGGAACGAGTTCGATGACTTCGTCGGCCCCGGCGGCGATTAAACGATCGCGGCGAATATGGAAGGGGTCGATTCGGGAGGGGGCTTTTTCTGGGTTGAGGATGGTCATGGGGTGGGGATGGAAGCTCAGTACAATCACCCTTCCTGCCCCCCCTACTCGCTCCCTGGCCCGCTCGATGAGCATTTGGTGCCCGAGGTGGACGCCGTCGTAGTTGCCGATGGTCAGGGCGGTGATGGGAGGGGTTGAATCTGGCATGGGTAAGTCTATCAAGGTCGGGTCGGATGATCTAGAATCTGGACCCCGCCTCTTGAACGGGGGTATGAGATTTTGCATGAAGGAGTATTCGTATGGCATGGTTCGGACGCAAAGACAAGGCATCTACTCAACCGGTTCAATC
>JAESRA010000092.1 GCA_016764895.1 Phycisphaerales bacterium
AAATGCAAATGCTGGCATTGATTTCTGCTTAACATCAAATGCAGCAGAATTTAATGTACCACGAACCGCAACTGGAAAAGCTGATTTGTGCAACTTTTCAAGTTTGTTTGTTAAAGAAACAACTGCATCCGTGTTAACATTAAATTCTACTGCCATAATTTAAAACCACTACCATCTTCAAATTTAAAGATCATCCAATTATCATTAAATGAAACAATTACATTTTGCCTTGTATTTGTTCCAACAGGAATTGAAATAATAAATTCATCAACAACATAATAATTATCTTTATATGGATAAATTTGACTATCATCAATACAAAAAACATCATTTGCATCTGATATATCTTGCCAAGAATCATTTTCAGATAACCTTGCAAAATTAAGGTGCCAAACACCTTTCAAATTTTCTTTAAAAATCTCAACTTTTGAAACTTCCTTTTTACATCCAACAAATAATACTGAAGTAAATAAAATTGTAAATACTAATAACTTTTTCATAATATATTGTTTAATTATTTATGCAAATATACATAAAAAATATTAATCAACATATTGTATTGTTATAAAACCACGATTAAATGGTGTTGTACTAAATGCTGGAGAATCAAAAAACCCACCGTTAAGCCTATTTAAAGCAATATTTGTTGCATCAATTAAACCAATTGCACCTTCATCTGATTTACCTAAAAAAGCACCAAATACATTTGTATCATCCATTATTATTACTGAACAATCTCTTATTTTTTCAGCAGCAGGTAATCCATGTGCAATTGAAACTGTTGGATCTACATCCATATCCCAATCACCAATTGGAATTATTTTTGTTCTAACAGGAATAAGTACACGCAATGCATCCCATAATTGAAAACCATTTGTTGCATTATCAAGCAATCCATTCGCTGTTAATCCAGATTCATCAAATAATTTAGCGAAAAATTGGTGATAATCTTCCAATGTATCAGAATTCAATGGCAATCCATTGTTAGATCCTGTGTTATCTGTTGATTTACCAAATGGCCATGTTGCATCTGGAGCCTGAACATTTGGTTTTGTTGATAGTAATTTCATTTTTATATATAATTTATGAATAATAATCCAAAACTTTGGACGGGTTTAATTTTCAATATTAATTGTCTAAATTCATCTTTACGATTTGCATCTATATCAGCAAATGTACCTAAAGTTTGTCCACCAACAAAAAATACACTTCTGAAATTAGATCCAACTGGTATATATGAATCTTTTACTTCATCAATATTATTTACAATCTTATTTGAATATTCAAAACTTCCTTGTTGATACATCCCTTGTTGTAAATCACCTTGTTGTATTTGATTGAACAAATTTGGGAATGCAGAAAACACATCACCCTGTTGAAAATATCCTTGCTGTCCATTACCTTGTTGACCTGTATTTGAATACAATGATAATATTTGAATAATGTTTTGTTCTGGAATATTTTCATGAACATAAACATCAAAACCAGCAAGTTGTAAACTATCTTGTAAATAATCCCAACTTTGACGTGCCAAAATAGTTCCCGGATGATTCATTTTCCTGATAATAGCCTGTTTTCTATCATCTAATGAAACTGATAAATTTGTTATTAATCCAAGTCTTTGTTCCCATCTTGTGGCATCATCTGATGTGAAATTATTATTATCTGGCAAAATAACATCAAGTGTTGATGCTGCATCAGAATACATTTGATTTTCACTAATAATTAATGCATCATGGAGCCTTTCAATTATTCCATTAAACGGAAGATTGAATGCTCTACCGGTTGGATAAAGCTGTTTTGTGAGTTTTTTTAATTTATCCTTATACATACGTTATCGAATTCAAATATGGTATATCACCATCAGTAAATTGAAAAGTGTTAACAGGTCCACCAGAAACAATCAATGTAACAGTTCCAAAAACACTACCTGGTACAGTATTTAAAATTACAGATACAATTTTATTAACATCAAAAATATCATTCTTATCAGCAATAATATCAATTGATGATACAAATGGTCTTATTGATGAAAGTTCTGATTTAATTGCATTTTCAATTTCAGTTTGAATTGTTGGTGTTAATCCAGTAAATGAATCAATTACAATATCAACATCTAATGGTGTTATTGGTAAATAATTAACAGCATAAACTGCTAATGGTTTTCTTGATGGTCGTTCTGGTGTTGGATCTTCAATTGATGATTCAACAGCCGCCAAAATTGCTGGTGTTGGGGTTCCTTTTCCATCAGTTGAATCAACTAATGTTGCTTCAACAAATAAATTAACTTCATTTGATACACCAATTGCAGCGTATGGATATGATTCATTTACACCTTGTGCATCTGAAGCCCATAAACGATAATCAGAACCTGCTCCACCTTGTGGTTCAAGTCTATATGCTTGTAATGCTTTTTCACGATATTCTTCAATTGTTTCTGCAGCAATTGGTTCAATTGATTCTGTTAATACTTCAACAATTGAATCAACAAGTGCAATTGGTGATGTTGATGTTAATTTATCACCAATAGATAATTGTGAATTAAGTCCAACTTCCAATGCACGAACAGTTATAATATCTGTACCATCAAGTGTATATTCATTGTCAAGAATAAACAACATACCAGGGTGCAGCGAATCATCATTACTTTTAAATGTTGTTGATGCAGGAATAATTGCACCAAAATCACCAACAACTTGTAATGTATATTCACCAGCTGTTGCCGGGAATGGATTTCTGCCTAATTTAACACGTCCAAAACGTTCTAATGTTCCACCAATAGATTCAGGATCTGCAGTATCAACAAAAATATTTTTTTGGACCTTTGCAATATGCAAATATGAAATTCTCAATTTTGCAGCTTGAACAGCAGCCATTGCTCTTAGAAAGTTTTTACCAACTAATGGTATATTGATATTATATTCAGCTTCCAAATCAGCTAAAATACCATTGTAAAGTTCAGATGTTGTTGGAATTTGTATCATTGTATCATTGTTAATTCTGAATTCGTTGAATCCCAAATATACGTGAATTCATTTGATTCAAGGTTATCAGGTTCCTGTAATTTTATTAATATTTCAATTCTATCTGTTGAAATTATTGATGTTTCAACAGTAACAGTTGAGAATTCACTCATAAATTCCAAATCCTGTTTAACAGTATTTAAAATTTCAATTCTTCCGGATGGCGTTAATGAAATATCTTTTAATTTTTTTTCAAGTAGTGAATTAAATTGAATCGTTGGATTGTTTTTCATCAATAAATTATTTCCCCACCAATCAAACGCTTGTTCATTTTCAACCTTTTCACCAACTGTTGATGCCTTAATATTTCCACCAAACATTCCAAGATATGGCATATTTTGAAAACCATTAATGATTTCAAGATCA
>JAESRA010000093.1 GCA_016764895.1 Phycisphaerales bacterium
GGGGGGGGTGGGGGGTTAGGTGAATTTTTTGAGTTTCATTTGGAGTTCGTCGACATTGGGCGATGCTTCAAGAGCTGTCCGCATGTGGATGTACTCATCTTCGACCAATTTCACCAGCGAATCGTTGAAATCGATCATCCCTTGCTGCTGGGCTTCGACCGAGTTGATGATTTCTCGGATATCACCTTCTCGTTCATCCAGGATGTATTTCTGGACTACGCCGTTGTTGATCAGGATTTCGAGTGCTGGGATTCGATAGATTTTTTCGTGGAGCGTCGGGAGCAATTTTTGGTATACAAACGATCGCATTTGGTACGCCAGGATTTTCCGAACCTGCTCGACTTCTTCAGCCGGGAACAGTCCATAAATACGGCTAAAGGTCTGCGTCGTACTCGAAGCGTGGATCGTCCCATACACCAAGTGACCCGTCTCCGCTGCGTGAAGGGCCGCTTCAAAAGTTTCCTGGTCACGCATTTCACCAATCAACACAATATCCGGATTCTCACGCACCAAAGCACGCAAACCAGTCTTGAAATCCAGACAATCAAGCCCGATCTCTCGCTGGTTGATCGTCGCCTTGCGGTCCTGGAAAATATATTCAATCGGGTCTTCAAGCGTCAAAATATGCACACTTTTGCGAGCATTGACATAATCAAGCATCGAAGCAATCGTCGTTGATTTACCCGACCCCGTCACCCCACACAACAGCACAATCCCCTGAGGCTGCAACGCAATATCCGACATAATCGGCGGCAAATACAATCCCTCAAACGGCAAAATCTCAGAAGTAATATTTCTCGCCGCCACCGAAAGCGTCCCCCGTGCCTGAAAAAGATTCACACGAAAACGGTGGTTGGAGTCATAGTTGTATGCAAAGTCAACAGACCCAAACTTATGTAAATCCTTGATCTGTTCTTCGCTCAGGATGTGCTTGGCAATATTGAAAAACTCCTCAGCAGTCACCGGCTCAACATCAAGAGCCTTGAGCAAACCACGCAAACGAATCTTGGGCTTCTGCTCCGATTTCATAATCAAATCAGACGCCTCAAACTTGATCGTCGCCTTGAGGAAGTCACCCCAACGCGTCGCGTGCGGATCATGGTTCTTACCGGCCGTCGGGTCAAGGTCAACATGACCCGCAGATGCAGTACTGGCTGGGCTATTGGTCACACTCATGGTGTTTCAGTTCCTCGTCTAGTCCTCGTCGGGGACATATGTATTCCAAGCAGCCAATGAGGCATCCCGGAAAAAGTGGGTTCGGGGGGAGGGGTAAAGGATATGCGGGCAAACCGCATCAAGAGCCCAATTGTTCCCCCAAACCACCGCTCAGTTCCTCTTCTCTACAAAAAAAGACGGCCCCTGTTCAGGGCCGCCTCAAGAGAAGGAACTGGTTTACCCATCTGGTTTACCCATAATGGGCGGTCAACTTATTTGGAACCGGCGGTCTCGAGTTTGCTTTCTTCCTCGATCGTGCCCAAGAAGTTCGATTCGAGTTCAACCCGAATCTTCTCCATCGCCTTATTCTGAATCTGGCGAACTCGCTCTTTGGTCACACCGATGATCTGACCAACCTGCTCAAGCGTCATCGGCTTCTCGTGCCCACCAGTCTCAAGACCAAAGCGATGCTCAAGAACCGTCCGCTCAACATCCGAAAGCTCCGCCCGGTTGGCCAGCACAATCGCGCGAACCTCAGAAGCGGTATCTTTCTCAAAATCAGCTCGCTTGGTCTCAAGGAAGTTGGATTTCTCCAACTTCGGATCAAAGTCCGTCGGGAACCGCTGACGATACTTGCTCAACTTCATCCCCTGACGACTAAACGCCTTGAGAATCGCCCGGCAAGCATAAGTCGAAAACTTAAACCCTCGGCCAGCATCAAACTTGTCCACAGCACGCAAAAGCGCCATGTTGCCCTCGGACACCAGGTCCGCAAAGTCAACCTCACTCATCCGCGTCCGCTTGGCCATCGCAAGAACGAGCGCAAGGTTCGTCTCAGCAATCTGCTCACGAATCCGCTCAGATTTGCGATACCACATCAAAAGCTCATGGGCCTGCTCAGGCGTTGGCTTCTTGTCCGGACGGCCCCATACTTCATTTTGAAGATTGCACACGCGATGCCGGGAATAGTTGAACTGATGGAAAAGCACCCGTTCCTCAGCACCCGTCAAAATCACCTGCTGCGAAGACTTCACAGTCCGCGTGCGAGAGATCGACGAGATATCGTCCATCACCGGATGATACCAAGTGGTATCAGGCTTCATGATGTCCGGGGCGTCGTCATAAATATTCTGCTCGGCATCCTCTTCATAGAAGACCTCCGAATCAATATAATCCTGCTCCTTGAGCATGATCGTCGCCAGCAACCGCTCGTCTTCATGCGAAAGCTGACGGGTTGATTTTCCGGCACGAGTTGAGGTTCGTGAAACACCAACGCGATGTCGTCGGCGCATTTGCTCAAGCGGGCTTGGGGTTGGTCGTGTTGTTTGCGTCATGCGATCTCCTCGCTGCGTTCCTGCAGCGGCATTGGTCTATTCAAACCGATCCTGCAACCGGTTGAAAGTTCAGTTGTTGTGAATCAAACTGCCCAAACGAACGACTCGTTGAACACTCCGATCCGGTTCTCGTACCGACCGAGCCCCTCCAGTTCTTACACTGGGTAGACACCGATCCCACCACACCATGGCTGACGGATTCTCGACACCAAGACAAAAAAGTCATAGAATCACGATCACCGAAAGCCCTGATTGTCTTGTCCTGTCTGAAATCCAAAGACCCAAAGATCCACAAATCCAGCAGAACGATTCGTCCTACGAAACAAATTACTCACCCCACATCCGGTGTGAGGCACTTGTGCCGGCTCGTCGAGGTGATGGGTCAGGCACTCATGGTGCTTGCTGACCGCGGGTGGTCGACGGCGGGCATTTCGAGGGGTCTTTACCCCCTCCCCGGACTAACCCTAATTCGAGCCAGTCCCTAGTCTTACGCACTCAGAGCAGAAATAGTTTCCCTCTAAAGCACGAATTGTAAACAAATTCATCAAATTGTCGGGCGGCGTCAGGTGCCGACCACAACTTGCCCAGCTCAATCAGGCCGCTCAATGCAGACGCCCAAAAAAACCATTCAGAGGTTGTCCCCGACCAATCCTTCGATCGTGTCCCGTTCTGCCAATCTCCCAGAGCCCAAAGCTCCACAAAGAATCAACCGGGAAACATAGGCCATCCTAGCCTACGAACAGATGCTTATTCCCCTCAGTTTCCCTACAAATACGGGAATCTTCGGGCCACTTGACGACCGATAATCAGCCGCCTAGAGTCGCTTGTCCTCCCCATCGGGTTGACTCTCTGATGCTTATCCTGTGGAATCCACTGGTTCAGACCAAAGATCGTATCGACGGTTCGCACCCTGCGAGCCGCCATGATACCACACACCCGACACCGATACAACCCCACAGCCGTTCTGGGCTCCAAAAACTTCACATATTCACAAAATTCTATCAATTTGTACGGAATATGTCCGGGCCAATAATGGCTATCATTCAACCAGTACACAGTTCATCCACAACACCAACGGGCACCACCAATTCCCGCATAAACAGGAGACCTCACATGGCATTTACACTCCCAGACCTCGGCTTCGCCTACGACGCGCTTGAGCCCCATATCGACGCCAAAACAATGGAAATACACCACACCAAACACCACGCCGCCTACATTGCCAAAGCAAACGCAGCTCTGGCAGGCACCGAATGGGAAGGAAAATGCGCAGGCGAAATCCTCTCCCGCATCAAAGAACTCCCCGACAACATCCGCACCGCCGTCCAAAACAACCTCGGAGGCCACGCAAACCACAAAATGTTCTGGTCCATCCTCGCACCAGCCGGCAACGGCAGTGGGGGGGGCGGCGGAACCCCAGAAGGTGAACTCGCCGATGCCATCAACAACTCCTTCGGCTCCTTCGAAGGCTTCAAAGAAAAATTCGCAGAACAAGCCGCCACACGCTTCGGCTCAGGCTGGGCATGGTGCGGCTTCGACGCACCAGGCAAACTCCATGTCGGCTCCACCGCAAACCAAGACTCCCCAATCATGATCGGCCACCGCCCAATCCTGGGCCTCGATGTCTGGGAACACGCCTACTACCTCAACTACCAAAACCGACGCCCAGACTACATCAACGCCTTCTGGAATGTCGTCAACTGGACGAAAGTCGCCGCCAACTACGACAAGTGGAAATCAGCCAGCACTGAATCCACCGGCTGCTGCTGTTCCAAGTAATCGATCAGATTAGCAACTCGTCAAACCCGGAGTATCCCTCCGGGTTTTTCATAACGAGCCGCGACCGTAAGGGAGTGGTCTTCATCTTCCTCCCTCTCCCATTCTGATGGGAGAGGGCCGGGGTGAGGGCTCCCTGTCTTCTCCTCTTCCCTTCTCGATAACTTCCTCTTTCATTCTTATCCTGATCTTCTCTTGCTCCTCCCCCGGGCTTCCGGGGGAGGTGTCTGCGATTCGCAGACGGAGGGGGTCTTCTCTTATTCTTCCCCAATGCCCAATCCCCAGTGGCCAGTCCCTTCCTCCCCTACCATCCCCCATGCGAAAGCAAACCATCATCCTCACCGCCTGGCTCGCAATGCCATTCCTCTGCATTACCCTCATCATGACCTGGATCTTCGTCACCCTCGACAAAGACCGTCTCATGAACGAACCTCCCGTCGGCGCCGGCGCAGGCGACACCGGAAACGCCAACGCCCTAGGCCAATGGCTCGCAGGTCGAGACCCAGACCAAATCTCCAAAGCCAACGACGCCCGCCGAGAACACACCGCCATCAATCCCTTCAACTGGCCCGGAGGCACCCAACTCACCTTCACCCACACCCCGCCACAAGGCCGCAACCCCGCAACCCTCGAAGCCCGCATCGTCCTCACCTCCCAAGAGAAAAAAACAATCCTCATCCGCCACCCCAAACCCCTCTCTTCCGACCCAACAAACACCACCTGGACCATCACCCTCGACAAAATCGGTCCAAACCTCACCACCGCCCAAATCGCCGTCGGCTACCGCACCGATGATTCCGAATCCTCCACCTGGCCCCTCTCCCCCATAGACCTCGCCCCCGTCTACCCCAACGACACCCTCGCCTCAGATCCGATCACCATCGAGCTGCGAATCAATGTCGTAGCCCCATGAGAATCCTCACCAAAAAAATCCACCGCGCCTACCCAGAACTCGACCAGTTCGACGACAAGACCTGCAAGCGATTCATCACACGAGCCAAACAAAGACACGGTGCCTGGAAAGCCAACGCCTTCCTGGTCTTTGTCCTTGTCACAACATTCATCCTCTGGATACCACTGGCGATCTTGCTCGGCTTCTTAGAACGAAAACTCGCCCTCATCCTCGGCTATGGCGACGCCCTTCGCATCCCCATCATGCTGATGCTCTACACTGGCATCGGCTGGTTCCCATCCATCTGCTTTCTGCTTTCGCGCGACCGACTGCTCCACCTGGCCATCCGAACACAACTCCAGCACGCACTCTGCCGAAACTGCGGCTACTCACTCCTAGGCCTCACCCTCACCGAACATCACAACCAACAAGCAGTCCAATGCCCCGAATGCGGCCAAACCACCACACTCAAAGAACTCGACCTCACCCAAGCCGACATCGACCCCACACTACTCTCCGGCGAGCCGCGATCGTAAGGGAGTGACCTTCCCCTTCCTCCTTTCTGGGTGCCATGCTGGTGGGCTTTGCCACCTGCATGTCTTTGTTGCACCAAGACCCAAAGGACGACAAGAACCCTCCATCGTGGCACACCCAGTCAAGATAGAGATACCTGTGCCGCAGATTCAAACAACGATCATCTCTTCAAAACCCGAAGATGCTTATACCCACGCCCAAGCACTTCCCTGCTCGATGCACCCAACCAATCATCCAAAACCTCCGCATACACCTGCCGAAAATCAACAGTATATTTCAAATCCCCATTATCCAAACTCGTCAGCGACGGATACCGAGCATGCAACCCAGGCTCAACCATCGGCCCAAACAAAAACATCGGCGCCGCCGTCCCATGATCCGTCCCCCCAGACCCATTCTGTCCAACCCGCCGGCCAAACTCCGAAAAACACATACTCAAAACACGACCATCATTCCCCTGCGCTTTCATATCCTTATAAAACGCACCAACCGCCTCAGACAATTGCTTCAACAACCGCGCGTGCGTCCCCTGCGCTCCGCCCTGATTGGCGTGCGTATCAAAGCTCCCATGCGACACATAAAACACCCGCGTAGGCATCCCCGCCCGAATCATCGACGCCACCATACTCAGTTGTTTAGCCAGTGATGAGTTGGGATACTGCACCAACGATTTTTCATTCACAGCGTTCCGAATCTTCTTACTCGACACCTGCGCATCCATCGCCGTCCGAACTAAAAATGATTTGTTGTCATCGGCCCCCGAAGCTGTATCCGCTTCGCTTCGCTCTTCAATAGACCTGTTATACGCTTTGACCATGCCCTTGCCCATCTTGTCTCCGGTCCACTGATACATGTCCGCACTCTCAATAGCCACAGGCATCATCGTCCGCCCATGCAGCGCAAGCGGCGCCGTCTTCCCAATCGCGATCAGCGGCGGTGGGGGTGGTGGTGGGGGGTCATTCTGGGCTTGATTTAAAGCTGTTTGAGCCCCAGGAGTCCCCGACCCATACCCACAACACTGCGAATCAACATACTTCCCAAGCCATCCATCCCCCGTCCCATTGGTATCGGCAGTATGCCAAATATCCATCGACGCAAAGTGCGACCGGTTCGGATTCGGATACCCAACCCCCTGCACAATCGCGCACATCCCCTCGTCATACAACCCCTTAAACCCACCCATCGACGGATGCAACCCAAGCCCCCCATTCCGATTCAGCTTGAGCACCTCATCAGCCGACAACGCAATCCGCGACCGCACCCGCCGGTACCCATCATCCCCAAAAGGCACCAAAGTATTGAGCCCATCATTCCCCCCAGACAACTGAATCACCACAAGAATCCGATCCTCATCCACCCCCGCAATCGAACTCAACCCCGTCATCGCCCGAGGCAGCGCAAGGGCTGAACTCTGCAAAAACGCAGGCACCGTCAACGCCGCAGATGCAAACAAACTCGAATGCTGCAAAAATGACCGCCGTGTATACGCCTTCATATCACCCGGATTCAAATGATTACTCATACCAAGGACCTCCATCCACACGCTAACACAACTGATACTCCGGCATCGATGTCAACAACACCAACGCCCGCACCACCGCCTCAGATTCCCGCATCGTCCCCCCTTGAACCGCCCCATCAACCACCGACCGCACCATTGATTCATCGCCCCCCCCAAGCGTCAACTCCATCAACTCCCGCACAATCAACTCATCACTCGAATCACTCTCCACAGGCGTATTCAAGCTCGGCACCAACGCCAACGGATCAAAATACGACGAATCACGCAAAAACCCAGGCCGCGTAGGCAACGCCCCGGTCAACAAGTAAATCAGCGTATTCTGACGCACAAACAGCGTCGAAGTATTAATCCAGTTCCGCCCCCCGTCCCACCCCTTCACACTCGGAGGCAAAAACAAAGACTGCCCCATCAAATCCATCGCCTCCGACACCACCCCAATATCACGCACAGGCACCCCAAGACTCCGCACCGACCCAATCAACAACTCACAAGGACTCTTGATCTTCGTCCCCATATTGATCGAGTCATAAAAATGCTCCGACATCAAAAGCTTCCGCACCACAGGACCAATCTCATACCCGCCCTTCCGAAGCATCATCGCCATCTGCAACAGAACCTTCCGAGTCACCAAATCCACCACCGACAAATCCATCGGTATATCACGCACAAAGAACTTGTACAGCTTCAAACAAACAAACAGCGCGCATGCCTCCTGCCGGAGGATGATCTTGACCAACGCATCCCCATCATAATTCCCGACCGCCCCAAGCACCCGCTTGTTGCCCTTGTCATGCTGATTGTGATTAAAATAGAAATCATTATCCCGGAATGTATACCCCGTCAGCGTCCGCGCCGCCTCCTTAATATCCCGCTCCCCATAGTTCCCCTCCCCAAGCGAAAACAACTCAAGCAACTCCCGCCCAAAATTCTCATTAGGCGAACCCTTCCGGTTCTGATTATTATTGAGATACTTGAGCATCGCCGGATCGCGCACAATCCCCAGCAACAACTCCCCAAAGTTCCCCATCGCATTCTTCCGAAGCATCTGATTCTGCGAATACATATGCCAAGAATCCTCCACATTCCGGAAGCTCGTCGCAAAATGCCCATGCCAGAACAGCGTCATCTTCTCTTCCAAAGGCCGAGCCGTCTGCACCATCCAGGTCAACCAAGCCCGTTGGATATCCCTCATCTGCCCCCGATCCTGCCGCTGTCGCTTCTGCCGTTCCTTCCGGTACCGATCCACCGTGTCCTCATCCCCCATCTGCCGCGCCCGCGTCAACTCCTGACGCTCAGTCCGCGACAATGGCCGAATAATATCATCCAAAAACGCACTCCCCAAATCCGTCTCGTTGGGAATCTCCCCATACCCAACAAGATGATCCACCGCCCGCTCAGGCCCCCACCGCGCCAGCGTATGAATCTGCTCATAAGTCCCCCCAAACCCCGCCCGCAAAAGCAAATGCCGAGCCTCCTTATACCCAAACCCCTCCTCCTTCACCGCAGAGAATGTCCCCACCCTCCCACGAGCCGTCTGTGTACCTGCTGCATGCATCATGATCTCCCAAAGGCAAACGCCATCAGATCAACCGGCCCAACGCCCACACAACCCAAAGATTGCACAACCATCACCAGCCCTCACCGCCAATGTACCACAACAGACCCATCAAGATGTTCGGAATTACTCCAGATCAGTTCCAATCGACCCATTTTGAGGACGAGATGCGATCCGCAAACTCCACACAAGAGCCCCAACCACCGTCGCAAACAGCAACGCCCCCACCAAATGGTGCGAAGTCGTCATCAACGCCTCCCCAACCCGGATCCCACCAGCCGATGCCAACTCCGTCGATGTAGGCAACTCCGGATGCCCCTCCTCCCCCGTCCGCGTCATCGCCAAAGCACCCCATCCAAGCGTGAACTGCACCATCACC
>JAESRA010000011.1 GCA_016764895.1 Phycisphaerales bacterium
CCTTCTCTTCCTCCTCCCCCGGGCTTCCGGGGGAGGTGGCCGCGCTCTTCGCGGACGGAGGGGGTCTTTCTTCTCTTCATCTTCCTCCCTCTCCCCTTGGGGGGCGGGGAGAGGGCCGGGGTGAGGGCTCCCCGTCTTCTTCTCTTCTCTCTCCCCGTCTTCTTCTCTTCTCTCTCCCCTTCTTTCTCTCCTCGATCTATCTTCTCTTCCCAATCCCCCTCTTCTCTGTGCCCTCTGTGTCCTCTGTGGTAAACACAAAAAAACACCCAGCGTTCACCGGGTGTCTCAAAGTTCAAATCAGTTCCAACTCACTTCGTCGGATCAATCCCAGTCGAAGCCGGTGCTTCATAAGTATCAATCTCAACAGGTGCATCAGTCGTCATAAACTCAGCACTCGTCGAGTTCACAAGAAAAATCTCAACCCGGCGATTCGCAGCCGTCCCTTTCCCAACATTATTAGCCACAACCGGACGATGCTCGCCCCATCCCATCGCGCTCATCCGTTCCCAAGGCACCCCAGCATTCCCAAGAGCATTCCGCACCGCAATGGCACGATGAGCCGCAAGGTGCATATTGGTCGGATGGTTCCGCCGAGTATTGCTCCCCGGCTTCTCATCATCAGTATGCCCAACAATCTGAATGTCATATCCCGCCGCAGCCCCGGCATTCAAAACCCCCGCCAAGGTCGCAAGACCATTACCAGCCGACGACTGAATCGAATCCGATCCAGACCCAAAGGTCAAATCAGAAGCAAACAGCAGCATCGATCGATCTGCATCATACACAATCATGTCAGGATACTGAGCCGCCAAGTCTCGCAACGCTCGATCAGTCGCCGCATCCAGTGAAACGATTGACAGCGAGTTCATCCGATCTTCAATCCCACTGAGCGAACTCTGCGCCCCCATCAGTTGCGATCGCAAACTAGCGTTATCGTTCTGCAACTGCGAGATCACCGATCCAGCATTTCCCGCCGAACCAGTAAGTGCTGAGTTGGCGGTATTCATTGAGTTGACTTCGCCTTGAAGTTCAGCGTTCCGGTTGGTCAGTGACCGATTGGTCTCCCAAAGTTTGTCATACTCACCCTGACTCACACACCCGGTCCCAAGCCCGGCGATTGCCACAAGAGTCGTGGTCAGAGCAGCCCGTTTGATTCCATATTTTAACATTTCGGCCTCCTAGATTCTTTCATTGACATCAGAGCCAACCGATCAGCCGCCCGGCTCTACTGCCATACTATCGCCCAGATCCCCCCAGTGTCGAGTTCAACCATGACCATCTCCAAACCAACCCCCCTTCTCCCTTCCCCGACTCCCAAAAGCACTTTTACGCGCATCAATACCCCCCTCATCGCCGACGCCAACCAATCCTTCGCCCCAGGCTCTCTCATCCTCGCCCCCCAAAACAGCACCTGGAAAATCCACGCCATCGGTCATCCCGCCCAAATCGACACCATCTCCCTTCCAACCAACATCAAAACAATCGACCTCCCAAACCAAATCATCATCCCCGCCCTCATCAACGCCCACACCCACCTCGATCTCACCCACATAGGCCCCCAACCCCACGACCCCCATGATCCAAACGGAGGTTTCGTCCCCTGGCTCGACATGATCCGAGCAAACCGCCTCCTCGACGACGCCCCCATCGCAGCATCAGTCAACCTAGGCATCAAAAAATCCCTCGCAGGCGGCACCATCGCAGTCGGAGACATCGCCGGAGCTCCAAACGGAATCCTCAAAGACACCCCAATCACCACCCTCGCAAAATCACCACTCCAAGGCACCTCCTACCTCGAATTCTTCGGCATCGGCAAAACCGCCAAATCCATCATCCACACACTCGATCAATACCTCACCACCCACCTCCAATCAATCCAAAAACAACTCCAAAACACCGGCGTCACCTTCGGCCTCTCCCCCCACGCCACAAACACCATCTCCATCACCGTCTACCAATGGGCCGCACAAACAGCACTCAAACATAACATCCCCCTCTCCACCCACCTCGCCGAAACATTAGAAGAACGCCAGTTCATCTCAAAAGGCACAGGCCCCCAACGCGGCTTCCTAGAACGCTTCGGAATCTGGGACGACTCCATCCTCAAAGAAATCGGCAACAACCAACACCCCATCGACCACCTCCTCCCCATCCTCAATCAACTCCCAATCCTCTGCGCCCATGTCAACGACGCGCCCAACGACGCCCCCGATCAAACCATCGCTCACCTTGCCAAAACCAAAACCGCCGTCGCCTACTGCCCAAGAGCCCACACCTACTTCGGCCACTACGAAAAACTCGGCCCACACCCCTTCGAAAAAATGCTCAAAGCAGGAATCAATGTCTCCCTAGGCACAGACTCCATCGTCAACCTAAAAACTCCAAACCGAATCACCACCCTCGACGACATGCGCCTCCTCGCCACCCGCGACGGCACCTCAATGCAAACCCTCTTAAAAATGACCACAACAAACCCAGCCAACGCCCTCAACCTCAACCCAAACTCCTTCACCATCACCCAAGGCACAACCCCCGCCGGACTCCTCACCATCCCAATCACCCCCTCCAAACCCCCCTGGCAATCCGCCATGCACTCCAAATCCCCCCCGACCTGGCTCCTCTTCCAACCCAAGTTCTCTGGGTGCCCTTACTCGCCGTCTTGGGGGGCGGCGCAGTGAGGTCTTCATATAAAAGTGAGGTCTTCTTATAAAACAGATGGGTGCCACTGCTTGACCGTCTTCGGCAAGCAGTGTCTTCATCTTCCTCCTCCCCCGGGCTTCCGGGGGAGGTGTCGGCAAAGCCGACGGAGGGGGTCTTCCTCCGACCCCTCAACATCCCCTGGCAATCCGCCATGCACTCCAAAGCCCCCCCAACCCGGCTCAGCCACCAGTCTCGCATCTCTAAACCCTTTGTCTAGGTCGGGTTGTGTGGATTTTCTCACAAAATTAGTATCAAAAACAGCACCTATATTCATAGAATATTGAAAAAACAACACAATCCCCCCTTGCCCCCCCCCCCCC
>JAESRA010000094.1 GCA_016764895.1 Phycisphaerales bacterium
CTCCACGATCTTTAACACACAAGAACATGCAGGAGCCGAAGACGGCACCTACATGCCACCCCAAATCCCCCTACAATCCCCCAATGCCCATCCCAACCACCCAACTCCCAGACTTCGACGCCGCCGTTGCCGCACCCGTCTACCTCACCCGCGACATCCCAGGCACCAACGGCACACTCAAAAACCGCCCCGAAGACTTCCAAGTCCAAGAAATACCCCTCTACCAACCCGCAGGCACCGGCGAACACATCTACATGTTCATCGAAAAACGAGGCGTCTCCACACTCGGGCTCATCGCCATCCTCGCACGCCACTTCAAAGTCAACAAACGATCCATCGGCCACGCCGGGCTCAAAGACAAATACGCCATCACCCAACAAGTCATGTCCGTCCACACCCCAGGCAAAACACCCGAAGACTTCCCACTCCTCGACCACCCCAAACTCACCGTCCAATGGGTCGACCTCCACACCAACAAACTCAAGCGAGGCCACCTCGCCGGCAACCGATTCTCCATCCGCATCCGAGATGTCGACCCCACCGCCGTCGTCCACGCCAACCGCGCCCTCCAACAACTCAAAACCCAAGGCCTCCCCAACCGCTTCGGCCCACAACGCTTCGGGCTCCTCCAAAACAACCACCAAGTCGGCCGAGCCATCATCATGGGCGACCCCCAACACACCATCGATCTCCTCTGCGCTCCAAACCCACTCGCCCCCAAAAACCAACACGACGCCCGCGACTTGTACGCGGCAGGAAACTTTCCCGCCGCACAAGAAGCCATGCCCAAAGTCTTCAAAATCGAACGCCGAATCCTCGGCCAACTCGCCAACGGCGCCAAACCCGAAGCCGCCGTCGCCGCCATCGACCAAACCGCCGCCGGTTTTTATATTTCTGCTTTTCAATCTGCAATTTTCAACCAAATCTTGAACTCCAGAGTCCAGGCCGAGACTTTCGCCAAACTCCTCCCCGGCGACCAAGCATTCATCCTCAACTCACGCCGATTGTTCCATGTGGAACAATCCGACCTCGATAATTCTGATACCCCAAACATCACCACCCAGCTCGAATCCGGCCAAATCAGTCCCTCAGGCCCGATGTGGGGCACCACCATGTGCCGGGCCAAAGGAGAAATTGACACGATTGAACTCCAAGCCCTTGCTAATACTGGAGTATCGATCAAAGATTTAGAATCGTGTGAGTCCCGCGATCGTTTCCCCATGATTGGGGGCGACCGCAGGCCGTTGCGGATTCCGGTGATTGATCCGGAAGTCGAAGGCGGCGTCGATGAACATGGGGCGTACATTCGGTGCGCGTTTGAGTTGCCGAGGGGTTCATTTGCCACGACGGTGATGGACGAGATTATGAAAGTTGAAGCCGACCTCAGTGAGGGCGGGCAGGAGAATGAACAATGAGCGATGACATCCGGCACATCTGTTTCGACTGGGGCGGCGTCATACTCAAAATTTGTCGCACCTGGGAAGAGGGCTGCATCAACGCGGGGGTTCCCAAGCAGACCAAGAAGGCCGGGGCGGCGTGCTACAAAAAAATGCTCGCCATCGACCCCCGCTACCAAACCGGGCAGATGAGTGACAAGGCGTTTTTTCGTTCGATCGCCAAGGCCAGCGAAGAGGCGTTCAGTATTGAAGATGTTGAAAAAATCCACAACGCGTGGCTGCTCGAAGAATACAGCGGGGTTGGGGATTTGATTGATGAACTCAACGAGTACGCCGACCTGACGACGGGGTTGTTGTCCAATACCAACGTCATGCACTGGGATCGGATGGAAGAGGATTCGCCATCGGCGTTTGCCATTGAGCATAAACATGCGAGCCATTTGTTTGGACTTGCCAAGCCGGACGAGAAAGCGTTTGCGGCCTATGAACGGCGAGTCAACGCGGCGGGGGCTCAGATTTTGTTCTTTGATGATTCGATTGAACATGTGGAGGCGGCGCGGAAGTTTGGATGGTTGGCCGAGCAGATTGACCATACCAAATGCACGGCGAGCCAGATGCGTGGGCATTTGGAGCGGTTGATGATTCTTGAGCCGGGGACGGTTTGAGTGGATGAAGACATGCTTTGCCGAAGACGGTCAAAGCATGGCACCCAGAGAAGAATGAATGCGCTACGCTTTTTTGCGGGGGCGTTTTTTCTTGGTTGGGGTGGTGAGGGGGGTTGTTAGTTGTTGGTAGAGGGTGAAGAGGTGTTCTACTCGGCTGCGTTCGGAGTCGAAGGGGTTTTTTCGGTAGCATTTGTCGACGGCTCGGTCGAGGGTGCGGTGGGCGTCTCTGAGGGGTTTGGGCATGGCGAGGGGGTCGTAGAGGTCGGCGAGGGTTTGGTCTGGGTATTTTTTGCGGGCGTCCAAGACGGATTGGGCCGCGGATTCTACGGCGGCGGTTTGTTTTTCGGTGGGGGATTGGGGCCAGGGGTAGTTGTTGTAGACGATGTCTTTTGAGTATCGATAATCTGACTTGATCCGACCGCAGAACTGGCGTATCCAAGCCATGTGCATTTCGCTGCTGATCATTCCGAAGTGGTATGGCTTGGCATTGGGAATGAAGAAACATGCGTCACTCACGATAACTTCTGGATCAAAATACGCAAATGGAATATACCGGCGTGTTTCAGAGGTATGCCGAGGAATCAGAATATATGACTCTTCTGTTTGAGCAATCTGACGAAAACGGGTAGGGTACTCCGCGTAGTCTCGCGTTGTTTTTGCTTTGCTCTTCAGACGAAAATCACGAACTTGCTGCACACGATTTGCAATCAACGGCAATGATCGCAACTCATTTGGAAGAATGTCCGGAATCCATAAGCAGTATCTGAGTTTTCCATCTAGGAAATCGGCGGCACCAATATACCGTCGAATGTACTTCTCCGTTGCGGGGCATTCGGATATGAACTGTGCTCTTTCTGATGGTGACAAGAGAAAACCGCCGCCATCAGTTGGCTTGTTGCCATATTTCATGCCCGGCACGGGACAGATTGGGTTTCTACGGTTTGAAAGAACTTCCGGTGGGCCCTCGAAGAGATTGGGGCTGATTCTATTTACGGCAGCCCGATGTCCATTGTCGCCGTTGTCATTTTCATAATCCCACAAATGTTTATCAGTATCCGTTTTCCCGAAGCCGATGATGACGACATGGACATGGGCTTTGCCGCGGGCTTCGCTGATCCATTTGAATGTTCGGTGGGCGAAGTTGATGATGGTTCCGAGTTCAATGAGCTTTGGCCAGTAGATGCTGGGTTGTTCGCCTTGGGATATTGAGTTTGTTGAGACGAATGCGCACTGGATGCTTGTGCCCTCTATGTAATCGACGGCCTTGCGGTACCAGCATGTGACATAATCGAGTACGCCGCTGCCGTCAATGTCGTGCCAGATGTGGTGTTGATCTGCTTTTTGGTCTGTTGATTGGAGGTGGTGTCCGATGAACGGAGGATTGCCCATGACGAAGGCGCATTGGTTGGCTGGGAGGACATCGTTCCAGTTTGTTTGGAGGGCGTTGGCGTGGTGGATTTTGGCGGATTTTTTGAGTGGGAGTCGGAGGACGGGTTGGCCGAAGGTTTCGCCGGCGAGGGTGTTCATTTGGTGGTCGATGAGCCACATGGCGACTTCTGCGATTCTTGCGGGCCATTCTTCGATTTCGATGCCGTGCATTTGGTCTACATTGACTTTGAGGAGTTGGTCGAGGTTGAGGAGTTGTTGGACTTCGCCTTTCTTTTTGGCGTGGTATTTTTTGAGTACTTCGATTTCTAGGAGGCGGAGTTCTCTGTAGGCGACGACGAGGAAGTTTCCGCAGCCGCAGGCGGGGTCGAGGAGTTTTGTGGTTGCGAGTTTGTTTTGGAAGCTAAGGAGCTTTGGTTTGGTGGTGGTTTTTTTGAGTTCTGCTTTGAGGTCGTCGAGGAAGAGGGAGTTGATGAGTTTCATGATGTCGCGTTCGGAGGTGTAGTGGGCACCTATTTGTCGGCGTTTCTTTTGGCCTTCGTCGGAGGCCATGATTGATTGGAAGAGTGAGCCGAAGACTGCGGGGGAGATTCGTGACCAGTTGAA
>JAESRA010000095.1 GCA_016764895.1 Phycisphaerales bacterium
ATGCCCCGTCACATCAATCATCACCACCGACAAAATCTCATTCCCCTCATCATCGGCCTGCGTATACCGAGCAAACAAATAATCCCCCCCAATCTGACGCATCGGCTCATACCGATACACAAACTGAATCTGCCCCGTCGTCTTGGGAGCCGGAAACAACGCCTCATGAATCTGCCGCGCATACGCAAGCTCCTGCCGAAGCATCCCATACCGATGATTCAAAAACCGGTTCGTAGACTTCTGAATCCGCTGACTGTGTTTATACCCCGACACAAACACCGCAGGCGTCATCATTCCAAGCGTCACCCCCACAAGAATCAAACTCTTCGTCGCCGTATCCCCGCCGATAATATGCCCCAACAGACTCACCCCCACAAGAATCACCATCGGGATCAACGCCTGCCGAACAGTCCAAGGAAACACACAGCACGCAATAAAGTGTGATAACACAAACACCCACGCCCCATACGCAAGGGCAGGCTCAATCTCCCGAAGCAGCACCGCGAACACACCATCAAGAATAATCAGCCCGATCGAAAGCCGGATCACCTTCCGATCACCCACCCGCTTCTCAATAACCACCACAAGCACGGCTGCATACACCGCCATCCAAAGCCCGTTGGTAATCATGTACAACGCCTTCGTCGTTCCCGTATTGACCAGATTCGTGATCTCAGAGTTCCGCAGCATCATCACACTCGTAAAGACGAATGAAATCAGCCCAAGCCCGCCCCAGATCGACACATACCAAATCAGCCGACGACGCAACAACTGATGCGTCTCCTGATGGAACGATCGCCGGAACTCAGAAGTCTCAATAGAACCAGTGCCTGCCACGAATCAGTCCTCCCATCAATCCAATAAAAACAACCGCACCAAGATCATGGACGGTACACATCCACTATCAGCATATCATCATTAACCACCCCTTCGCAATACCGATCCACAGATCGCCGCACCAATTCAGGCCACCGCTGCCCAGGCTCGAGCCAACCGGACTGAATCACCCCCCGAATACCCTCAATACCAAACATCTCACCCCTCGAATCCCTCGCCTCGGTGATCCCATCGGTAAAAGCGATAAGAGAATCGCCCGAATTAAAACGAAAACTCTCAACCTCCCATTCAATCTCCGCTGTAGGATCGATCCCCATCAAAGGCCCCGTAGCATCAATCTGCGTCAATCCCCCAGAACTATCCCTCAACAACGCTCCCGGATGCCCAGCATTCGCAATCAAAAGCGTATTGCCAACCGGATCAATGCTCGCCGCAATCGCCGTCACCAGCACCGGATTCTCAGGATTCGTCAAACCAATATAACGATCCAGAGCCGCCAACAAATCCCCCGGATCAATCGTCGGATGCTCCCCAACAAACTGCATCAACTCCCCCTGCAACCGATTCACCGTCAACGCAGCAGGAATCCCATGCCCAGAAACATCCAGCAAAACAATCAAAATCGGAGATTCCGGCTCATCATTCCGCAATGAAACAAACAAGTAATCCCCCCCTATCAAACTCATAGGACGATACGAATACGCAAACCGAACCGCACCAGTCGTCCGAGGCCGCGGAAACGCCTGCTCATGAATACTCTTGGCAGCAGCAAGCTCCTGATGAATCCGCTCATACTGCGTCTGAAAATAATCAACCTCAAACCGATCCTTAATCCGCGTCGTCCGAAAGAACGACACCATGATCCCAGGAATCGTCACAAAAACATACCCAAGAATCGTCGCCCACATCGACATCTCATACCCAGCCGTCACCGCCAAAAGCGTCACCGTAGACCCCACAATCCACACCGCCGCAAGCCCAAGAGTTTGCATCGGCGACCAAGGCAACAACGATGCCCCAAGCGTCAACACAATCAACACCCCCACAAGCGCATTCCCCTCAACCCCGCCACCAAACCCAGGATCAAGCCCCAAACTCCACCGCATCATCACCACAATGCCTTCAAGCAACACCACCGCCAAAGTCAACTGCACACACCGCATCCCACTAGGCTTCAATAAAAGAACCAATCCAATCGAAATCAAATACATCAAGAACCACCCCAGCTCAACACCCAAAGCCCCACCCATCGAAATCCCACCACCCGATCCAGTATCCCCCTCAACACTCGACAACTGCATCCACCGAATCAAAATCAGCACCGCCCCCAGCAGCGAGCTCATCGTCAAAAAATGCACCGCATTCCGCCGAACCATCGAATTCGGCATCCCCGCAAGCAAGTCCGCACTACTCGTCGAAATCGCATCTCTAAAATAGTTCAAAATTGGTGTATGCACAAGATGCAGTGTATACGGAAAAACCGATCTCGTATTTCAATCCCGGTTCTTCCCCGCCACCCACAACACATCACCCTTCCCCCCAACATTCCCCGCCCGCCTAAGCACAAACAACAAATCACTCAAACGATTCAAATACACCATCACCAGCCCATTGGTCCGCTCCCCCTCAACCTCAATCAACCCCGCCACATCCCGCTCGGCACGCCGACACACCGTCCGAGCCACATGCAAATGACACGACAACGCCGTCCCCCCAGGAAGCACAAAGCTCGTAAGCGACCCCAAATCCTTATTCCACACATCAATCCCCTCCTCCAACCGATCCACCTGCCCTTGCGTCACCCGCAAAACCATCCCCGCATCCTCCCCCTCCTTGATCGGCATGCACAAATCCGCCCCCACATCAAACAAATCATGCTGAATCGACTCCAACAACCCCTTCATCGCACCCTCAGCATACAAAATCGCCACCCCCACCGCCGCATTCGTCTCATCAACCCCCCCATACGCCTCCACTCGAATACTCGACTTCCCCACCCGCTCCCCACTCCCAAGCCCCGTCGTCCCCGAATCACCCGTCCGCGTGTAGATTTTCGTCAGTTTCACCATACCAATAGTGTATCCTATTGACTCGATCCCCGGAGCCACCATGCCAGCCCAACTCGACCAAACTCCCCTGCAAACCACCCAAGGCCTCACCCGCACCTGGGACACCTCCAAAATCACCACCGACTCCCCCGCCCCCCAAAACCTCGTCACCAGAGTCATGGCCGCCCGAAACCTCCACGACCAAAAATCCGCCAACGATTTCCTCAACCCAACCCTCGCAACCCTCCACAACCCCTCACTCATCCCAGACCTCGACAAAGCAGCACAACGAATCCTCACCGCCATCGACAAAAACGAACAAATCACCATCTTCGGCGATTACGATGTCGACGGCATCACCGCCACCGCAATCCTCTACCACATCCTCAACACCATCGCACCAAAAACCAAAATCAACACCTACATCCCCCACCGCATAAACGAAGGCTATGGCCTCAACAAAACCGCAATTGACACCCTCGCCGACCAAGGCACCAAACTCCTCATCACCGTCGACTGCGGCATCACCGCCATCGCCCCCGCACTCCACGCAAAAAAACGCAACATCGACCTCATCATCACCGACCACCACAACCCCCCAACCAACCTCGACGACATGCCCGATTGCTACGCCGTCGTCCACCCACGCCGCCCAGACTCAACCTACCCCTTCGGCGAACTCTGCGGCGCAGGAGTCGCCTACAAACTCGCCTGGCGCATCGCCACCCTCCACTGCAAATCAGAAACAGTCACCCCACAACTCCGCACCACCCTCCTGGACCTCCTCACCCTCGCCGCCCTGGGCACCATCGCCGATGTCGTCCCCCTCATCGACGAAAACCGCACCATCACCAAGTTCGGCCTGGCCAAAATCAAATCCACCCCCATCCAAGGCCTCCACGCACTCATCCACGCCTCCAATCTCGACACCAACCAAGTCGACGCCGAAGCCGTCGGCTTCCGCCTCGCCCCCCGCCTCAACGCCATCGGACGACTCGGACACGCCGAGGGTGCCCTCGAACTCATGACCACCGCCACCGGCCAACGCGCCACCGACCTCGCCAACCAACTCTCCACACTCAACGACGACCGACGCGCAACAGAACAACGCATCCTCAAACAAGCCCTCGAAATGGCCCAGCAACAAGGCATGACCAGCCCCGACAAAAGAGCCATCATCCTCGCCCACGAAGACTGGCACCCCGGCGTCGTCGGCATCGTCTGCTCCCGACTCGTCGACCGCTTCGCCCGCCCCACCATCCTCATGCAACGCAAAGATGGCCTCTGCAAAGGATCAGCCCGCTCCATCGCCGGCTACTCCATCCACGAAGCACTCGAATCCGCCGCAACCCACCTCAACACCTTCGGAGGCCACGACATGGCCGCCGGACTCACATGCGACGAATCCAACTTCCAAAACCTCGTAGAATCCATCACCCACCACGCAAACACAAACCTCACCCCAGACGACCTCACCCACACACTCAAAATCGACGCCATCGCCAAAATCGACGAACTCACCGAGCAAACCCTCACCACCCTAGAAAACCTCGCACCCTTCGGCGCCGGAAACCCCCGCATCAAAATCCTCATCCAAAACGCCAAAATCAACGGCCGCCCAGAACCCTTCGGAAAAACCGGCACCCACCTCTCCCTCAGAATCGGCGACGCCAACAACGGAACCCGAATCATCCGCGTCATCGGCTGGAGTTGGTGGCAAAAAGCCCGGGACATCGCCCCAGGCTCAGTAATAGATCTAGTTGTCGAACCAAAACTCTCGCGCTGGAACGGAAGAGTCCGCATCGAGCCCCTGCTCAGCGATCTCCGCGTCCTCTAGCCTCGCTACCAAAATCGGTATTCACTTCGTCGGCACACTCGCCACAATCAACGATTTAAGATTACGCTCAAACTCAGCATAGTCCAAGTTTGAAGGCTCAAGCGAAACCGCCCGCGAAGCACTCGAAAGCGCATTATCCAACATCCCAAGATCACGCTGAACCACCGCACGAAACGCAAAGAGTTCAGGATCAGTATTATTCCGATCAATCGCATCATTGATCGAGCTCAACGCTTTCTCAAAATTCCCTCCACGCCGATGGATCATTGCCCAAAGGACATACCCCTCATGTGTGCTGGGATGCATCGCCACAATCCGGGCCGCAGCCCGCCGAGCAGTGCGATCATCATTCACGGCATACGAAGTATGCCCAAGCCCGATCCATGCATCAATATCACTCTTCCCATTCACCTGCGCCAGCAAATCCTGATAAATCGAACGCGCCTCAACTGTGCGCTCCGTACCCATGAGCGCCTTAGCGTGCAAGAGTTTCAGATCACGCCGGTCTTTATGCTCAAACTTCTGGAGCATCGCACCAATATTCCGCTCCGCATCCCCGAAGTGACCATTAATCATCTGTGTATGAATAAGCTGCTCAAGAATCCCGACATCATCAGGCGCAAGCAACCGAGCATCACGAAAATGCAACTCCGCCTGCTTCGGATTCCGATCAATCAACGCGATATGCCCAAGAGTCTGCTGAATCCCGGCGTTATTGACCGACATCGGAAGCGTCTCTAAATACCGCTTCGCCTCAGCATTCCGATCAAGATCAATCATCATCTCCGCAGCCGCAACCGCGTACCCAGGATTGTAATCATCAAACTCACACGCATTCTCAAAGTGCCTAAGCGCATCCTCCGGACGAGACAACCGCTCATACACCACACCAAGATAGTAATGGGCATCCGAATCCTGCGGATTCAAAGTCTCCGCAGTATTAAGGCTCTTGATCGCATTACCAAGATCACCCATCTCAATCAGAATACGACCCTTAAGCACATGGCTCTTGACCACTGTGTCATTGATCGCGATCGACCCATTCACCTTGTTGATCGCCTTTTCAAGATCACCCGCAAGAAACGCTTGCCGCCCAAGGTCCCACTCAGTGGCCGATTTCAAAAAACTCATCTTCTCTTTGGCCAGCGAAATATGTTCCTGCGTGTACTTCCCATGCCCACCAGCACAGCCGGTTAGAGCGAGAATCATCCATGCCATCGAGGCAACGAGTGTTATACGAGAGATAGTCTTCATTGATATTGACTCCCGGGGAAAACACACCCGTTCAAGTTTGGTGTTCTATGTACTTATTCAAAGTCGCCCGTAGGGACTTCCGTATACTGTGATTCTCCAGAATCAACATCTTCGCCGCTCTCCAACGAGTTGGCACTGGTCCAGTCCGACACGCTCAAAGGCCAATCAAGCTGAAGCGCTCCACCACCAGGCAGTGAAATAATCAACTGACCAAAGATCGAAGCAAGTTCCCGCTCCATAGCGATCCCAGGAGCAACCTCCTCGATGCACTGCTCCTCCCACAAACTCTCATCAGAGCTCGCCGCCATCTGCGATTCAGAAAGAACCTCAACAATAAACGGCGCGGGGTCAAACGAGTACGGATCAAACACGATCTCCTGCTCCACAGCGAACTCCTCAAAGCCCATCTCAGAACCAGACCCCTCAACAACCTCTGGCCATTCAGCCTCGACCATCTCACCAGAATCCACGCCACCAGATTCGGATACCATTTCCATAGGCTCAGAGAACTCAGCATCAAACGCCGCCTCAGAAAGCTGCTCAGGCACTTCTACCACCTGCTCGCTTTGAATCTCTTCAACTCCCGGCTCAACTTCAGATTCAACGGCCGATTCAACGGCCGATTCAGCGGTCGATTCAACAATCGGCTCAGACCAATCAATATCACTCAAAGGATTCACATCAACCACAGGAACAAACGACGCATCAGACTCAACCGAGTCAGCATTCATACCCAGCAGTTCGCCATGAAGAATACTCTGGATCATCCCCCGCGTCGGAGCAACCCGCATCTCCCCCGTCAACTCCGTGCGCATCGCACGAGCATCAGGCGAGTTAGGCTGCAAACGCAACGCCTGGTCAATCTTCGCAAGAGCCTTCTCAGCCTGCCCATCGCCAGACAACCGCTGTGCATCAATCAAAATCTGACCAACACGACGCTCACGCGACCAAGGAAGCAAACCCTTCCGCGCACCATACCGAGCATGCTCAACAAAATCACTCCCACGATCCCCAGTCTCAGTCAAGAATGTATCGTTCACAATCGAAGGCGTTATCAAGAATATAATCTCACTCCGACGAGTCGAATCATCGTTCCCCCGGAACGCCTGACCGATCAACGGAATATTCCCCAGCAATGGCACCTGACGACGCGAAGCCGTCGTCGTCTCAGTAAACAACCCGCCAAGCACAACAGTCTGACCATCGCGGACCATCACATTGGTCGTCATCTCAGTCGTATCCTCGTCAGGAATCGTAATCGTCGAACCAGTACCATCAGTAATCTGACGCAGCGTAAAGCTCGATACCTGAGGCCGAAGCTCCAAACGAATCAAACCATTCTTCGACACAAAAGGACGCACCGCAAGCTCAGTACCAACCTCAAGAAACTCAACAGTCTGCGTCGTCGCCGTCTGCGTACTCACAGTATTCAAATACCCAACCCGCGTACCAACAAGCACACGAGCAGGCTGACGATTCAATGTCAAAATCTTCGGATTCGAAACAATCGTCACATCAGTCACTTCATCAAGCACCCGCAAAAACACCGCAACATCACCATTGACAAGCCCAGCCTTAAGCGTCGCAGGCCCAGCAGTATTACCCACCGATGACGACACACCACTAGAATCCGATGTCCCCCCATTCGAATTCACTTTCGTACCATCAACAAGCTGGCCCGCCCCACCAATAAGCCCATCAATCACACTCAAAGGCCCACCAGTCCCCACAAAATCCGTAAAGTTCAAATTCTTAATCAACGCAAAGTCAACACCAAACGCATTGGCCTCATTGAGCGCAGTCTGAAGAATCGTCGCCTCAACAAGAATCTGCGCAGGCTTGGTATCAAGCTCTTTGAGCAGCCCCAAAATCTCCTCAACATGCTCCTCGTAATCATGGATCACGATCGAAGCAGAAGACGCATAAGTATCAGCACCCGCCGGAGCCCCCTCAGAAATACTAAACGCCACAGTCGCAGCATGCGTCGAAATCGACCCAGACTCCGACAGCAACTCCTTAGCAAACGCCGCAGCATCCGCAGAGTTCAAATAGTCAAGATGCAAAATCCGCGACACCGGACGACGAGTCGCCCGCTCAAACTCCTCGAGTTCTTCGCGGGTATACACATAGATAAAGTTCCCCTGCTCGATATAGCCAAACCCGTTGACAGTAAGAATCGAATCAAGCGCCTCATAAAAAGTCACCCCATACAAATCCGCCGTCACCGTAGCTTGCACACTACTGGCACTAATAATGTTCCGCTGAGACTGGATCGAAAGCAACTGAAGAATATTCCCAAGATCCTCGTTGTTCACATGAAGATCCACAAGGTCATACTCAGAAACCTTAACCTCTCCAGACAACCCCTCGATATCGCCGTCATTAAACTCAGGCTCACCCATCTCCTCAACATCATCAAATCCAGACCCCTCGTCAGACAGAACCTCTTCCTGCTGATCAAACGCATCGAGCAATCCAAACGCCCCAGGGTCATCCTGAGCAATCACAGGCGCCGCTATCCCCGCACTCAATGCAAGAATAAGAACAGGTGTAATCGTGCTGATTTTCGCACGAGTAATGGAGTTAAAAGTGGTGTTGACCATGTTCTTCATCGATGAGTCCTCGCGGAAGTTGCTTACTCTGACTTTCAACTCGCAAACTGCACGAGTCGACTTGATTTCTGCAAAAGAATCGACCGAAAAGGTCACCCACTTTGCCCATCCCCCCAATTTTTCAGACGAATCACCCACCCATCTTCACATAACCCGCCCGATAACTCAATCCTCAATGACCCCAGGCAATCCACCCACCTCATCCGATGGCCTCTCAAAATCACCCGAATCACCCGATTCATCAGACCCTTGCTCGATTATGAAGTCCCCCGAACTCTCCTCAACCCCGTCCACCTCTTTCGGAACAGCCAACGCGCTCCGAGGAATATCCGTCACCAGCCGAAGCTTGGCCCAAATCAAAACGCCAGCAAGCATGCCCAGCGAAAGCATAAAGGTCAGGGCACGGGCTCGTCGTTGATTGATCTTTGTGTTCACAGAAAAAACCTCCGACTATTCAAATCGGAGGATCGCCCATACAAATCTTCTCAAAACCGCAACTGACCCAACCAAACCACTCAGTTGAGTCGCACAACCGTCACACGCCCGGTAAACGCCGCAATATCAATACGAAATCGTGAATCAGACCCCTGAATCTCAACAGACCCACCATCAGAAAGTGCCGTAGAACCAGGAGAAGCAATCGGAGCCCCCATCTCATCAAAGATAATCGCCGACCCCCCATTAAAAGAAATCTCACTCAAAAACGACCCACCAAACTGGGCATCATCAAGCATCACCCTATACCGATTCTCAGGCCCCTTATTATCAAACAACGCATCAGCATCAGGATCAATCAACGCCCCAAACACATTGGTCAGCGTATACATATTGGCATCCTCATCAAACACCACAGCTCGAGGCTCCTGATACGCAAGCGCATCCATCTGCGCATAAGTAATATCAGCCACCACCGACCGCACCGCAGACTGAATCCGAAGCACCCCAACAGACCCCATCGAAGGAATCACCATCGCCGCAGAAGCACCCAATATCCCAATCACGATAATCAGCTCAACAAGCGTATAACCACCCGAACCACGAGAGCCCAATGAACCTCGACAACCAAACTTCGCATAAGTTGAACGCATAACAATCTCCTTCAATCCACCCATCAAGGCCGAGGCCAAGGCCGATCCTGCCCATCAAACCCACCAGCCCAAACCTGCCCCGTAGCCGCATCATACACCCACCCATGAGTCGTCTGATACGCCACATCAGGCCCATTACCAATCGCAATCACCATCGAATTGTCCCCCCCAACATACTGATTCTTAGGAGCCTCACGCAAATACGCAGGCGTCACAATCTCCCCCCAAGTCCCATCCCCGGCCACGACCGTTGGCAGTGCGTTGGCGTTGGAAACCATAAACACCTCCACAGCCCGGCGAACCTTATTCAGCTCCGTCTGAGCCGTAGCAATCGCAGCATCCTGCGTCGCCCCCGCCATCAAAGGCACCACAATCGCAGCAAGTATCCCAAGAATCACCACAACAATCAAAATCTCAACAAGCGTAAATCCGTAGCGAATGTGCCGCATAACTTCCCGTCCTTCGTCACTGTCGATGGAATCGACCAACCCTCAAACAATACAAGGTGGACCCCGTTAAGAGCCCACCTCGCGAGTGTTCATTCAAAGCTCGCCAAGCTTATTAATAGTCCCCACCGCTCGCACGGATCCGGCCGTTGGCTGGGTTGTAGAACCAACCATCCGAGCCATCACCAGCATTGGCTTCAGCATCAGCAAGAGTGCCGTTTGCGACATTACTGACGGCGACATCAGTCGCGTTGGCCGCAGGAGCGAATGGGTTGGAAGGTGCTTCCTTGATGTAATCGCCATCAATCATCACGCTCCAACCATTGGCAGAACCGTCAGCCGCGTTAGCCTCAAGCTGAGCAATTGACGGATAGTTCCCATTATTCTGAGCCGCATAAAGCTCAAGCTGATTCTGCAGCGTCGAACCCTGCGTAGCAACATTACCCTGGCGAGCATCATTGGCCGCATTGGTAAACTGTGGAACCACGATCGCGGCAAGAATACCGAGAATCACGACCACGATAAGAATTTCGACCAAAGTAAATCCCTTGGCCACTGTTGTTCGCATTGATTGCATTGTGTGTACTCCTTTGTACCATACCGTTGGTTATCCCGACGGCGTTGTGTTTCCGGCGGGTGAGTCCCGAATCCATCCTCCGCAGATTCGAAACCAATCATTTCGTCACCCGCCAGCGGACACGCGCCGCTTGGGGTTGACTCAATCGTGCTAAACATTCCATCGGAAGAACACCCCACCGCATTAAGATACTGCACTTCAGTTGCCCACATACAGAACGCCTGTACCACCCATGCCGGTCATACCGGCAAACCACACCCCACCATCCCAAATCTCGGACCACCAACCAACCCCCCCACTTCCAGCAGGCCCAATAAAAAAACGGACCCCCGCGGGTCCGCTCCATTATCAAACTTTGAAGAACTCCCGATCAGTCGCCGCTCTTGAGAATCAACCCAAGCAACTCAGCATTCTCAATCTCCAACGCACCCATCGACCCCACAGCAACAGTCGCAAGCCCATCATCAGCATCACCAGCAAACCCAATCAACGCACGAATCTGCCGGCCGCTCAAATAATTCCCAAAACGCTTCCCAGAATCACCAACAAGAGTCAGCAACTCAAGCCGCTCGTCCCCGCTCGTATCCATCGCACGATCCATAATCGCAACCTGAGCCGCCGGACGATCAATATACGACAAAATCTGAGCAACATCAAGCATCGTCCCCCCACCAACATCCTCAAGCACATCAACCAAAATCGTCGAAGCATCAAGCACATTGAGCACCCGGTTATTCGAAACCGCAAGGTCTCGCAACACATCAATCGAACGCGACGCATACGCAGCCGCCTCCTCAGCCCCAATCGGACCACCAGAAGCCGCCATCAACAACTGCTCAACAGAAACCTCAACATTCGAACTCGAAATCTCCACCCGCCGCACAGCAACAGACTGATCCCGCAAATACTGACGACGCAAAGGCTCAACATCATCAGTCCGCATCAACGCCAACACAGGCGAAACATTCATCTTCGAATCCGCACGAGCAGTCTCAATCGTCAACAATGTATCGTCATACCCAAGCGAAGTCACAATCAAATCAATCGAAGCCGACTGAGCAATCGAAGCATCAAGCCCATCAAGACCACCATCCGAAGGAGGCAGCACAGTAAAACCCTGCTTCACAAGAATCGAACTGTACTGGTCATACGACTCACGATCAGAACCAGTCAATACAACCGCAAACCGAGCAGATGCATCACGCACAGCACTCGCAAGCAACGGAATCACACGCTCAGCACCATTAAACGAATCCTGAGGCTGCGCACCGCCAAGAGCAAGCGCGGCCTCAAACTGCACCCGACGATTCTGATACCCAAGCGACTCAAGCAACGGATACCGACCATCAACAGCCTGCCCCCAAAGCGAACGAGGCCCAGCAGTCTGACCAAGCGCATCAATCGCACTCCGAACCAAAGGCGTATCACGCGTATCAATCCCACGACGAAGCACAAGCTGCGTAATATCAGGACCAGCCGCAATACCAAAGTACTCAGCATCACGACGATCATCCCCGTACAACGGATTGATATACCCAGCAGGCGTATCAAACTGACGCGAATAATTCGAAGATATCCACAACGCAAGCGTCTCAGGCGAATTCGCATTCACCGCCAACGACTTCTCCGCATACCGCATCGCCATCGCTTCATGGAAAATCGGAGTCACCACAGGGCTCATCACCAAACCAAGCCCAGGATTAAAATCCCACACAATCTGGTAATCCTCACCAGGAAAACTCGTAAGCTCCGCAGGCTCGTTGTAATACGAATCCGACATCAACGCATACATATCAGCAACATCAGAATTCGGATCCCCACCCAATCGAGAAATCGAACGCCCACACGCCCGCCGAACATCCTCATTCGTCGTATTCTGATACAAATCAATCAAAACAGGCAAACTCGTCCGATACGGAATCAGCCCAAGCACCTCACACACCGCCTGCTGACGCGTCGCATTCAATCCAGGAAGCGCAGTAATCAACGGAGCAATCGCCTGACGCCCCATATCAACAAGCAACCGCTGAACCTGAGCCTTGAGCGCAAGGTTATCCTTCTGAAGATACGCATCAAGCAACTGAGGCATCGCATACTCGCCCGCAGCAATCAACCGCGATCGACCAAGCTGACGAGCCCGAAGCCCCTCAGTCAGCAATTCTATATTCCGAGTAATCTCCTCAGGATTCCGAGCACGAGCCAGCTTCCCAGTCCGATACAAAGTATCCAACCGAGCCGCAATCGGCTCAAGAGCAGCCACACGCATCGAAGCCGCGATCGACTCCTCAAAACGGCTCAACTCCCTCGATGAATCAACAAGGTCCACAAACTGCTCAGGACTCAACCCACTATCAAGCAGTTGCCCCCCAAGATCAGCCGCGACATCAAATCGAGCGATCTTCACAAAATGTATAAAATCACGAAGAAGCACAGTCTCCGCCTCGTAATCAGTATTGGCAGGCTCAACCGCCATGCTCGACCCAAAAGCGCTCTGAGCGGGAACCGCCACAACACCGGCACAAGCCATCAGAAACAAGGCACTCGAAAGACAGGTAATATTCCGGGTCGTTTGACGCACGACAGACTCCTCTATGGGATCTCAGGCAAAAATCATCGACTACAACAGGAGAGACAATCTCCCCTGACGGGCATCGTATACGGATACCTTAGAGCGGGTGTTGCCCCCCTCTGAGAAAGACAGCCACAGCCGAGCCAACTGTATCGGACTTACCACCAAAGTTCAATCACCCCTCAAATCCACATTTACTACCCACAACCGCGTCTGGATAAGTCGATACAAGAAAATTGCCCCTCAAACCATCAAGAGCCCCCCCCTTTAACCCGATGATACCCCCAAGTCACGGCATAAACGGATTGTGCCGGCCCACTTCTGTGTACCCTCGAGGTGAGAAGATGCCAATTGAAAAAGATGTGCTTACGACCGGCGAGGTCGCAAAAATTTGCAATGTAGCCCCCAGAACCGTCTCCAAATGGTTCGATTCAGGCCAACTCAAAGGATACAGAATCCCAGGGTCCAAAGACCGCAGGATACCAGTACCCGAACTCTACCGCTTCATGAAGGCCCACCACATCCCCATGGAAGGCATCTCCACAGGCACCACAAGGGTCCTCATCGTCGATACAGACCAAGAAGTCTCCGATGTCCTCAACACCGTCCTCACAGAACAAACAAACTACGACACCAGCGTCGCAAACTCCGCATTCGCCGCAGGCCTCGCCTGCGAACGCTTCCGCCCCCATGTCGTCCTCATTGATATCCACATCTCCGACGCCGAACCTCGCCAACTCGCCGCGACGCCGAGGACGGCGTACGGGCCGAGGTCGCTGAGTGCGACCTCGGGCGGGGCGACCTGCGTCGGGAGCTGGGGCGGGAGCTGGGCTGCGGTGGTCTCAGGCATCGAGGACGAGAGCTGCCGGCTCAGCCGACGACGCCCTTGAGGGCGTCTCCGAGAGCGGTGGCCTCGTCGGCGTTGAGCTCCACGACGAGGCGGCCTCCACCTTCGAGCGGCACGCGCATCACGATGCCGCGCCCTTCCTTGGTGACCTCCAGCGGACCGTCGCCCGTCCGCGGCTTCATCGCCGCCATC
>JAESRA010000096.1 GCA_016764895.1 Phycisphaerales bacterium
ACAACACCAACACAACAATAACAACAAATATACAACCACATCCAACCAACCACTCCACCAATCAACACAAGCCTCCCCGTGTTCATCACCCCAACCACAAACCCGCGACTTCCAGTCTTCCGTGCCATACCGAGCCTCCTGCTCTATAAACCAGTTGTACCCAAACTATACCACACCGACCGCCCCAAGGTTTCTCCCGTCTTGAATCTACCGAGAAGCCTCATAAAACGAAAGCATCAGCCGTTCACACAAAATCCACAAATCCACCGAAGACGACTTACTCGTCTTATCAGCCGCCACGCACTCATCAAACAACCTCCGCGCCCGCCCAGGCCCCATCCGACGCGCCGCATTCAAAATCACATCCCGGCTCGCACCCCAAAGCTTCAACTCCTTACTAATCACCCCAGTACTCACCCCCTGCCCCATCGCCTCGCTCGCACCCATCAACTTCCGAGCAAGATCACTACAAGCAAAAATCACAGGCACCGCATTACTCCGCGCCGAGTTCCCCAAAATAACCTTCAACTCAGTCAACGACCGCCCAGCATCCCCACACAACAAATACGACTGAATCGCCCACACCTCTTCCTCCCGCGTAAGCCCAACAAGTTCACTCACAAGTTCCCCCGTAATCGGATTCCCAACCCCCGCCGCCGTCGCCAGCTTACTCAGTTCCGTATCAATCCGCCCCAAATCCGCCCCAAGCCGCTCAACAAGCCCCCCCGCAACCCGCATATCAATCGAAGATTCATATTTCCTCTGCGCCCGCCCCACCACCCATTTACACGCCGTCTCCTCATCCACCGCATCACACTTCAAAATCAACCCCACCGCCTCAATCGACTTATCCAACTTCCCCTTATTCCACTTCCCTCCCCGCAAAACCAGCGTCGCCCCCTCGCTCGGCCCCGCCGCATACCGCTCAAGCATCGGCCGCGTCGCCGCATTGACAAACGAATCCGCCTCATCCACCACCACCATCTTATGAGATGCCATCAGCCCAAACGACCGGCACTCATCAAGCACCACCGCCAAATCAACCCCCTCCCCATCAAACCGAAACACCTCCACCTCCCCATGCACCGCCTCAAGCTTCTCCTTGAGCATCGCCGTGTACTGTGTCCGCAAAAACAGCTCCTTACCCACCAACACCACAATCCGATGCTCCACGCCAGGTACCCGTGATCCAGATTTTGTCATCGCTTTGGCCATCACACCATTGTACCCAACCAAAAACCACACTATCCTTAGCCACATGCCAAAACTCACCGTCATCGCAGGCCCAGACGAGGGCAAAGAATACCAACTCCCCACCGATCAACCACAACTCATCGGCCGCTCCTCCGAAGCACTCCCCATCACAGACAACACCGTCTCCCGCCGACACGCAGAACTCACACCCGACGGCTCCATCTGGTACATCAGAGACCTCAAATCAAACAACGGCACACAAGTCAACGGCGTACACATCAAAAACCGAATCCGCCTAGAACCAGGCGACGAAATCTCCGTAGGAATCACCACACTCCTCTTCGGAATCTCACCAAACGAACGAGTATTCTCCCCCGTACTCCTCACCGATGACGACCAACAAGAAATCGATGTCGAACTCACCCTCCCCTCCTCAGGAGACTCCTACATCGGCGACGCCCTAGACCCTGCCGCCGCCGCCGAAGACCATCTCCGTGTCATCTACGCACTCACCTCCATCACCGCAAAAATTGTCAACAAAAGAGAACTCTTAGACGCCGTCATGATCCTCATCTTCAACGAATTCAAACCAGAACGAGGCGTCATCATGATCCCAGGAGCAACACCAGAAGCTCCAATGGTCCCAGGAATCATCCGCTACGCAACCCCACCAAAAGACGAAGACGCCGCCAAAATACATGTCTCCACCACCATCCTCAAAGCCGCAATGGACGGCGACGGCGTCCTCTCCACAAACGCCATGCAAGACCCAAGATTCGCCGCAGGAGACTCCGTACAACAATACCAAATCCGCTCCGCAATCTGCTCCCCCATCACCTTCGGCGACCACCCCTTCGGTGCCATCTACATCGACTCCTCAACAATCCACCACGCCTTCGACCGACAACAACTCGCACTCCTCAACGCCATCGGACAACACACAGGACTCGCCCTGGCAAACGCAGACGAACACCTCAAAAGAGTCAACTCAGAACGCATGGCCGCCATCGGAGAAACAGTCGCAAACCTCTCCCACTCCATCAAAAATATCCTCCAAGGCCTCAAAGGCGGAGCCGATGTCGTAGAAATAGGACTCCGCAAAGGCGACCTCGCCATCGCACGCAACGGCTGGGGAATCCTCCGAAGAAACCTCGACCGCATCGCCTCACTCACCATGAACATGCTCACCTTTGGCCGAAAACTACAACTCGACCTGGAACTCACACACATCAACAAAATCGCACACGACTGCGCCCAACTCATGGAACAAATCTGCAACGAAAAAGACATCGCCCTCATCGTAGACGCAGACCCAGAAATGCCTCCAATCTCAGTAGACCCCTCCCTCATCCACCAAGTCATCATGAACCTCATCGCAAACGCCATCGAAGCAGTCGAACCCGAAATCGGCGTCGTCACTGTCAAAGTCGCCTTCAACGAATCACGCCCACACAAAAAGAAAGCCGGCACCATCCTCCGCCCAACAGTCGTCATCTCCGTCATCGACAACGGCCCAGGCATCCCCCAAAACCGACTCGCCTGGATCTTCGAACCCTTCAACACCACCAAAGGAATCAAAGGCACAGGCCTAGGACTCGCAGTCACCAAACGAATCGCCTACGAACACAAAGGACGCATCCGCGTCGAATCCACCCCCGCCCCCGCTCCAAACCACGGCTCAACCTTCAAAGTCATCATCCCCGCCGACCTCGACGCCCAACTCGACCCAAGCGCAACTTCAAACCGCCAATCAAACAACTCAGATTCCATGGGCCTCCTCCCCTAAACCCAAAACATCCAATCAAGCCGACGACCACGCCAAGTGTCACTACTCACCATCTTCGGCGCAGTAGCGTCTTTGCCGGGCACCACGCTTTAACCGTCTTCAACAAAGCACATCTTCTCTCCCCCCCTTCTTTCTTCCCCTTTCCCTTTCCCTTTCCCCTTTCCCCTTTCCCCTTTCCCTTTCCCCTTTTCCTTTCCCCTTCTCTTCCTCTTTTCTTCCTCTTCCTCTTCCTCCCTCTCCCATTCTGATGGGAGAGGGCCGGGGTGAGGGCTCCCAGACTTCTCCTCTTCCTCCCCCCTCCTACTTCTTCTCCCACTCTTCTCCCCCCCATTGCCGGGTGCCATGCTTCGACCGTCTTCGGCAAAGCATGTCTTCTCCCCCCCTTCTCTCCCCCTTCTATTTCCATTCTCTTCAGTCTTCCTCCCTCTCCCTCCTTCTCCCAGTCTGCTGGGAGAAGGTGTCGCGCAGCGACGGATGAGGGCTCTGTCCCCTCCTCCCCCCTCCCTCCAAACCCTCTCTTCTACCTTCTTCCCCAATTTCCCCCTCTTCCCAATCCCCCTCTTCTTTGCGACCTCAGCGACCTCTGCCCCCTCTGCGTACAAAAATCTTCTCTTCTCTAATCTTCATCTTCTCTGAGTGCCATGCTTGAACCATCTTTAGAACACGAAAAACAGTCACTTCGACTCAAACACCCACAGCCTCAAGCTTCATCGCCTTAGCCATCGCAATCCCCATCTCCGCAGGACTCAAAGCAACCTCAACACCAGCGGCCCTGAGCGCCTCAATCTTCGTATCAGCAGTCCCAGTAGGTTTCCCCCCAGGACCAGCAGAAATAATCGCCCCAGCATGCCCCATCCGCTTCCCCTCCGGAGCCGTCCGCCCAGCAATAAACGCCGCCACAGGCTTGGTCACATGCTTGGAAATATACTCCGCAGCATGCTCCTCATCCTCCCCACCAATCTCCCCGATCATCAGAATCCCATGCGTATCGGGGTCTTCTTCAAACATCCGCAAACAATCAATATGATTGATCCCTCGCACCGGATCCCCACCAATCCCAATACAAGTTGACTGAGCAAGCCCAATCTGCGAGGTTTGCCACACCGCTTCATAAGTCAGCGTCCCCGACCGCGAAACAATCCCCACCGCCTTACCCGTCTTGGCCTCAGAAATATGCGTATTGATATACCCAGGCATAATCCCAATCTTGCAACCCCCCCCACCCGCAGACACGCTCGTAAAATGAGACTCCGCAGTATTCTCACCAGTCTTAGGCCCAGGCGTAATAATCCCCGGACAGTTCGGCCCAATCAAAGTAAACAACTCCGTAGAATGCTGCGAATCCGCCCCCCGAGCCGCAGCATTCCGCTCATCCATAATCGCCCGCACCCGAATCATATCATTCACCGGCACCCCCTCCGTAATACAACAAATCAACCGCACCCCCGCATCCATCGCCTCCAAAATAGCATCCGAACTAAACGCCGGAGGCACAAAAATCATCGTCGCATCCGCCCCCGTCGCTTCCACCGCATCCCGCACAGTATTAAAAATCGGCAACCCATTAGCATCCACCTGCCCCCCCTTCCCAGGCGTCACCCCCCCAACCATCTGAGTTCCATAATGCAAACACCCCTTCGTATGCAACGCCCCAAACGCCCCCGTAATCCCCTGAGTAATCACCTTCGTGTCCGCATTAATAAGAATGGCCATCGCAAGCTCCAGTTGATGTAGTCAAACAGTTCGGTCGTCCAGCAATCATCATAGCGTACCCCGAACCCCACCACAACATC
>JAESRA010000097.1 GCA_016764895.1 Phycisphaerales bacterium
GAACCCCCGCTATCCTCCGAGCATGACCCACTGCCAATCAGAAAACAACTTTCCCGCAATAGGCCTCGCCTGGACCGCCCCAAACCCCCTCGATTGCCAACTCCAAACAGACCGCCTCATCATCCGTGCCTACCGACTCGACGACGCCGAAGAAGTCTATAACGCCATCAACGAATCCCGCGAAAACCACCTCCTCCCCTGGATGCCCTGGGCCAAAGACAACCACCGCACACTCGAATCCACCACCAAATACATCTGCGAACAAATGCTCGCCCTGGCAAACCCCGACACCTTCAAAGAAGTCGGCACCGCCATCTTCGACAAACAAACAAACCGCTTCCTAGGCGGCTCAGGAATCCACGACATCCGCACAGACACCGCCTCCTGTGAAACCGGCTACTGGATCCGCAAAGACGCCACAGGCAATGGCTACGCCACCGAAGCATGCGCCCGAACAATCTCATGGGCACTCTCCCCCCAATCCCCCCAAGCCCCCCAAGCAAACAACGGGCTCGGCCTCCACCGCGTCCGAATCTACTGCTCAGGCGCCAACGCCCCCTCCGTCAAAACCGTCGAAAAACTAAACATCAAAAAAGAAGTCCACCAACGCAAAGACTACTGCATCCAAACCCTAGGCCCAACCGACCGCCTCGGCTGGGGCGTCATGCACAACGAATGGGACTGCAAAAACCACCGCGCCCTCTCCCAATAAAACGGGTGCCCCGTCGGTGGATTCTTATCCACCTTCGGGTCTTGGTGGTACGAAGACCTGCAGGTGCCAAAGCCCACCAACAGGGCCGGGTGCCCCTACTCGCCGTCTTCGGCGCAGTAGGGTCTTCAACTCGCCGGGTGCCACTGCTTGACCGTCTTCGGCAAGCAGTGTCTTCCATCCGTAAACACATTCAAAATACCCAAGACACTACTGCGCATAAGAATGCGAGTAGTGGCACCCAGACCATCTCTTCCTCCACTCAAACCAAAGTAATCACACCAATCTCAGGCGGCACCCCCACCCGAACAGGCAACATCGACATCCCAACCCCCCGCGAAATCAACACAGCAAACGCAGGCCCCTCCACCAATCCCCCCGCATACTTGGACCCATACAAACTCGGCACAATCGGAGTCCCCAAAAAAGGAATCCGAACCTGCCCCCCATGCGTATGCCCAGAAATCATCAAATCCACCCTAGGCGATCCCACCCGCGTCAACCCCTCAATCTCAGCAGTATCCGGATTATGCGCCAGCACCACCCGCGCCGTCTCCGGTTTCACATCTCTGAACGCCGTGCCAATGTTGACCACCCCATCCGTCAAATCCCCAAGCCCAACCAATGCAATCCCATCCCCCGGATCAACCTCAACTACCGACCGCGTCGCAGGATCAACCCACACCCGATCATTATCAATCATCCGAACCCCAACCTCGCTCAACATCTTCGACAACCCATCCCCATCCCCCCACCAATCATGATTCCCCAAAACCCCGAGCACCGAACACGCTTCAACAAGTGGCCTGCACAACTCCGCCGCCCGCCGATTCTCCTTGACCCCATCATGCACATGATCCCCAGTCAACACCACCAAATCAGGCCTCAACCCCAACGCCATCTCATAAGCCTGCACAACAAACCACTCCGGTATCCGAGGCCCCAAATGCGTATCAGCCACCTGCACAATCCGCAACCCTCTCAATGATTCAGGCAACCCCTCAACCGGAATCGAATACTCCCGAACCTGAATCGACCAAGGCTCAACAAGCGTCGCATACCCAGGCGCCCCCGCCGCCACCACCGCAACACCCCCAAAGGTAGAGTTCGTCAAAAACGCACGCCGCGACCGATCAACAGGTTCTTCATCCCCTTCCACCACAATCCTCTTACCAGCCACAACCCCCCGAACCCGCCAAACAAAAATCCCCCCAACAACCAAATACCCCCACCCAATCACATTGGCAATCACAATCGACCCCACATCCGCCTGTCCCCCCCCAAATCCCAAAACATGAATCACATACGCCGTCACCCATCCAGGCAGCGACACAATCCAAGCAAAGTTCCCCATCAGCCGAACCACTCCATCAGCCCCCACCACCCAAGACTGAATCGTCACCCAAGACCCAACCACAGCCCCAACCATCCAGATCACCAAACCCACCACAACAATCCGTCGGCTCATTCCCATACCCCTGTATCGGAAACAACCGCCCCCAGTTCGACCCAACCACAAAAAAACCCGAAGCAAAACTCCGGGTTTCTAAGTATTTATTTCTGAGTCTCTATTTCTGAGTCTCTACCGTTATCCAGCCTTAGCGAGCGAAGTGAGCGAACGCCTTGTTCGCCTCAGCCATCCGGTGAATCTGGTCACGCGTCGTCATCGCCTTACCCTCGCCACGCGATGCCGCCCAAAGCTCATCAGCAAGCTTCTGATGCATCGGACGCCCCTTCTCAGAGCGAGCAGCGGTGATGATCCAACGGAACGAAAGCGACTGCTGACGCTTCGGATTCACCTGCATCGGCACCTGATAGTTCGCACCACCGATCCGCTTAGAGCGAACCTCAACATAGGGCTTGACATTCTCAACAGCACGGCGAAACACCTGAACACCAGTCTCACAACCCTCAACCGCGTCGGGGTACTGCTTCAAACGCTCATCCATCACATCAATCGCGTCATACATGACACGCAATGCAGCAGTCTTGCGACCAGAGAACATAATGCAGTTGGTAAATTTGGCCAAAACCTTGTCGTTAAACTTAGGGTCTGGACGGAGTTGTGCTTCTGAGTTGGTAATGCGACCTGACATGGGTCATCTCCTTTTGGCTCATCTGTCCCGCTCTATCAAAAGAGTCAGAACCGTGTTCACCCCGCAGCAGAGAACGCCCGGGATTACTTGCCCGCCCCATCACGCTGACAGGGCATGGTTATTGTGTTTACTTGCTCTTCTTAGCGCCGTACTTCGAACGCCCCTGCTTGCGATCATCAACACCCAAGGTATCGAGCGCACCGCGAACAACATGGTACCGAACACCGGGAAGGTCACGAACGCGACCCCCACGGACCAGGACGATGGAGTGTTCTTGAAGGTTATGGCCTTCGCCACCAATGTAGGCAGTGATTTCTTTGCCGTTGGACAAACGAACACGAGCGATCTTCCGCAAAGCAGAGTTCGGCTTCTTAGGCGTCGTCGTCTTGACCGTCAAACACACACCCCGGCGCTGCGGGCTGTTATCCAAATCTCGTGAGTTCGACTTGGTCTTCGGTGTCTTGCGTGGCTTGCGTACAAGTTGATTAATCGTCGGCATAAAGCTAAATCCTGACCTAAAGAATCAATCCGACACTCAACCCACAAACAGACACCGCGCCTGCCCAGAATCAAAGTCGGGTCCATAGTGTAGCCCCCCACCCCCCAAAGTACACAACGAAATGCAAAAGCATGAACACTGGCTCAATCCAGGAAAATTTTAATTTTTCGCCTCGCAGCAAGAACTGAATGCCCGCAACCCGGAGACCTATGCCTTCCAGAAACAGCAACGGAGTAATGTAGAAGGCCTGGTACCTCCCGACAAATTGCATGAATC
>JAESRA010000098.1 GCA_016764895.1 Phycisphaerales bacterium
CCCTCTGCCTACACGATTGAGATCACCTCGCTTGGTGAGCCGTACCAAGGCTTGATCGACCGCATCTCGGCTGGCGAGGTCAAGGAAATCCTTAGCCGTCACGACAGCACCAGGCCCACCATATTGGCGACCAATCCGTTTCAATATCTTGGCTTGTGTCGTGTTCATTCCAGCCCTTTCATTCTGTCAGTAAATAGTACCATTATATCTGACACTTACCAATCGTCTTTTATTCCCGCGAAGACAAATCTGATCCGAGATGTCGATTAAATCGCCTTTATCACGCTGATATTCAACGGAATATTTCAGACACACCAACCAGTATCCTTGCTTTTGAGCCTAAAAGCCTGTTTTTAATCCGGACACCAACCTTTGCGTGATAATTCAATATCTCATCTTGAAATAGCACGCCTCGTTTGGTAGACTCTAAGCATGATCAATCGCCGACTTGCACCACGCTTGGCTGAAGCTGCTCGCTCATTTCCGGCAGTAACCCTCACCGGTCCCCGCCAGAGCGGTAAATCTACCCTCTGCCGACATCTCTTTCCCAAGAAAGACTATGTCAATCTCGAAGCGCCCGATGTGCGAAACTTCGCCCTCCAAGACCCTCGTGGCTTCTTGGCCCAGTTTCCAAACGGTGCCATTCTTGATGAAGTCCAACGCACGCCGGACCTGCCGTCGTATCTCCAGCCGATGATTGATGATGACCCTGAGCCTGGGAAATGGATTCTCACCGGCTCGCAGAACTTCGCCCTCTTGGAATCAATCAATCAATCTTTGGCTGGGCGATCTGCGGTGCTGAGTTTGCTGCCGATGAGCTTTGATGAAATATCCGAGTTTGCCGACGCTCCCAAAACACTCGATGAAGTCTTGTTCACCGGCGGCTATCCACGAATCTATGACAAGAAACTCTCGCCCTCACAATGGCTGGCTTCCTATGTCGCCACCTACATCGAGCGAGATGTTCGCAGCGTATCCAATGTCGGCGACCTCACCACCTTCCAACGATTCGTTGAACTCTGCGCAGGACGCACCGGCCAGATGATCAACTACTCCAACCTCGCTGGCGATGCTGGAATCGCTCAACCCACCGCCAAAGCATGGATGTCCATTCTCGAAGCAAGCTACATTGTGTTCCTTCAGCCAGCCTACTCAACCAATCTCCGCAAACGGCTTGTCAAGATGCCCAAACTCCACTTCTACGACACAGGTCTTGCGTGCTGGCTCCTTGGATTACGATCTGCAGATCAACTCGCAACGCATCCACTCAAAGGAAGCATCTTTGAGTCATGGGTAGTCTCTGAGATTGTCAAACACCGAGTACATTCAGGCGAAAGCCCCAGCCTGTTTCACTACCGTGATCATCGTGGAGTTGAGGCGGATCTCATCCTTGAACATGCTGACCGTTTGATCATCGGCGAAGCCAAAGCTGGCCAAACGGTTACATCGGATCTCCTTGCACCAATCCGAAATGTGGCCCACGCTCTTGGCAAGACCAAGGAAACCCAACAAGTCGTTATCTTTGGCGGCCAAGACCGACAGCAGCGAACTGATGCTCTGATGCTCCCATGGCAAGAGATTCATGATGGGCCATGGTTGTAGGCGATATGAAAAAACCATTCGTTCAAGCTAGATCAAGTTAAATAGATTGATGACTGAGCTTTCAGCACTCCAACGATTTCCTCAACTGACCATCCACTCTGCACCGATGCGTAGATGAGCGATACTCCCAAATATCCAAGGACAAATGCTGATCGGGCTTCAATTGATTTTTTGTTGTTCAAAATAAAACCAACTCGCTTGCAGCAGAGAGTTATGATTCCCCTCTTTGGGTGTAGCGACTCGTCTATAGGCTAATTATGAAATCACCCCAGATGAGGCTACGCACCAACCATACTGCTGCATGAGTCCATTTGCTTCTCTAGCGGGTCAACAAACGGGTCAGAGCGGGTCAACCCCAAAATCACCAACTCCCTCACCCCATCAAAAAACACCCTTAGCATCATGCCAAAATCGTTTACTGTAGGCCACCTGACCGAATTCGCTTGCTCATCATCAATCTGATACCGGATTTCGTTTTGCAGCTTCTCGAATAGCACGCTCTAAATCATCATGACCTAACTGATACTCAGCGATCTCTTCAATATTGTCATGCTTGATATGCATCTGCCCTTCATTTCCTTTGTTTCCACGATGCTGCCCCACAGCATAACGTGTATGAGAACGCACCTCATTTGAATTAAACACCCACAAGACGATCTCATCACGAAAAACGGCTACCCAAATGAATACATCGCAGCATTGTGGTTTGAGCTGCTGAAAATTCATCAGAAACGGCTTATTTGTGTTTCTGGACAATGCCTTCATATAAAGAGGCTCTTGACTATCACTATCAACTGCCCGAGACGCTTTCACCTCTATCCGAATACCATCTAGCCAGAAATCGTATTCCCCAGAATAAGTTGGATGGAGCTTTTTTGATGGCTTCAACAGGGCAGAGCATTTACCATGCACATAAGTTTGAGCAAATTTTTCCCCAAACCCTCTGGGCGCTGAAATTTCAAACACCCAAAGATTTGGATTCTGATTAATGTATTCGGTTCTGATTTCCAAATACTGGTCAAATGTCAACCCGCCAATATCAAGTAGATTGCAAATCAGGTGCTCGTACTCATTGAATGGAAAAATTGAATTGTCCTGTTCCACAAGATCAAGAATAGAAATCAAGCTATCTGGATCCCCCACATAAACTGATGATATTTTACCCTTTAGCTCTATAAGATCCATTTTCAATCCTTTCTATCTCAAGGTAATCTAAATAATGCTGCTCATCAAACTTCTCAAATTTTGCAAAATAACCGAGATGAATAGGCAATGCTTGCAAATCTGATCGAAGCACTTTGTGTGTCCGAAACAAACTCTGATACAGCCAGTTCATGAAATCGCTACTGAACAACTTGCAAATTTCCTGGGCTGAAATTGGGAACCCCTTATCCAACACGAACATGTTAGCACTATTCAGAAAGAATCTCTGTTGGTCATCAAAACAAAAACACAACTTTGAGGATATGAACTTGTAGACGATTTTTTCCTTCGCCTCATACATCTCCAAAGGAGCTACTTGTTGATACTTCGTCAGATCAGGACTGATAAACACAGTTGGCGGATTGAACTTTCCTCCCGACAAATCGGCCCCTTTCAACACAGGGATTCGGCCTTCTTTCTCTGTTTCAAAACAATGTTTTTTGTTGTTTCCCGTAACAATGCCGAGTCCCCATTTCGCACTCCCATTCAGTGTGACATGCTCTCTTTTATACAAACCCTTTATCAATCGATCTTCTTCCTCTGATTTATCAAAGTTGACAATTGACTTCGGATTCGTTGAAAAGCTTTTTTGATCTCTGCTGAAAACGGAATCTCCATAAACACATTTCGTCTCACTGTTCGATTCGTTTAAAAATCTATTACGTAAAACAACCCCTTGTGCTCTTGTGACAAGCCCCTTGAAAGATTTGCCATAATCAAGAAATGACAGCACTTCCATTGAAAGAAGTTTTACCCTTGCTTCTTCAAACACAGCGATATTAAAAAATGACTCTGGGAGCAATAGGCCCAAATACCCGTCATCCTCTACAGACCGAAGGCAAGAAAAGAAAAACAAGGCGCAGGTGTCAAGGCTTTTTCCACAACCAAAATTTTGGCTGTAGCATATCTTAATATCCTTGTGAATTTTTTTCCCCCATGGAGGATTTGTAAACATGAGATCGAATTTGCTGGCGTCAACTCCTGCAGAATACTCCAAAAAATCCTTATTGAAAACATTTTCTCCAGCATCTATTCCTGTAAATGACTTTACTCTCGATTTGCAAATTTCAACTGCAACAATATCCGTATCAAAGCCGTAAATATTTTCAGGCCTAACCCCTCGCTCCAATGCCGACATCAGAAAATTCCCTGACCCACAGCATGGATCACAAAAAGTAACTTTGGAATAATCCACATCTATCTGATCAAATAAATTGTCGACAATATTTTTGGGTGTGTAGTAAATTCCTTCCTTGTTGCGATACGAGTTGGGAAGTGATTCTTGATATTGAACACCAAGAGCAGCCCCATCTTCTTCGCTTCTGCAAGATTCGAGAAAACGATGCTGAATCGCATCTACATCAATATCTGCATTCCCATACCCTTTGTTCGCTCTTGACACCAACTTCTCTATTCCGACTGTCGTACTTTCAACGTTTTCGAGCGATGCCTTTGTCAAACCACCAACACAGCTCTCAAGATATCCGGCTTTTATCCAGTTTCTTATTGTGGCGGTTGAGACTCCAAGCAAAGTTGCTGCCGAAGATACGGATATGGATTTATCTTGATCTTGTTGAAAAAGCGATATCTGATGCACTCAAAATACTCCTAGTCCCCTAGTTTGTAGAAATGCATCAACGAATCAATCCACAGTGCCGTGCGTCTCTTAAACTATGCTTACCATTTTAGGACAATCCAATTCAGTTTGGGCCATGAGACCTCGCCTTTTGTCTTCCTCTCTCAACCCAGTTTCTACTCTAGCGGGTCAGAGCGGGTCAACTGCATTTTCTTCCATCCCCTCACACCATCAAAAAAACGCCACTGGTTGCATACCAGCGGCGTTTTCTGTCAATGGAGACGAACGGGATCGAACCGACGACCTCTTGCATGCCATGCAAGCGCTCTACCAACTGAGCTACGTCCCCATATTCCCCGCTCACAGCAGTGGAGCAAGCATCCTAGGAATCCCACCCCCAAGGTCAAGTCATCACCAACCCCACCATCAATCAATTCCCGAATCCTTCTACAGCCACCCCCAACAACAGCCGATCCAACCTCAGAAAGGTCCCAATATGGTCTCTGCAAGCCAACTCATCTGGTGGATTGATAGCTCAGGAATTCTCCACTCCTGTGCACAAATCTCTACCCCTCCATCCCTCCACCCAGGCTCACCACCACACTACGCACAAGGCCTCATCAACCCAGCAACACGCCAAGGCACCATCACACATCTCCAAAACAAACCCGCCCAACTCTCCACCATCCCCCGCGAACTCTTCGATGTCCTCGATACACGCTTCCCCAATGCACGCTGGTGGATCCCAGACCACACCAGCCAGACCACACCCCAAAAAAACATCCCCGCCATCCAGCACTTCTAGTCAATCACGCCTAAACCCAATCACACCCGCAAGCACCGCCTTGCGCACCAGCACCCCATTGCTCACCTGTTCAAGCACAACAGACCTCCCCCCAAACACCTCCCCATCCGCAACCGCCGCACAAATCTCCACCCCACGATTCATCGGCCCAGGATGCATCACAATCCCCCCATCCCTCATCATCCCAGCACGCCCCTCGCTCATCCCATACCGAGCCCAATACTCTCGCACCGATGCCAGCACCCCACCACCCCCCGTTCAAACTGAATCCGCAACATCATCACCGCATCACATTCACCCACCACAGAATCCAGATCATCCGTCACGCTGCACCCAAGCACCGCCAACGACCCTTGCACCATACTCGCCGGCCCCACCAACACCACCTCCGCACCAAGTGCCGTAAACAACCCAACAGCACTCCGAGCCACACGCGAAGAAACAACATCCCCCACAATCGCAACTTTCAATCCCGAAAAATCCCAATCCGATTCACGCCCAAACGACCGCCCAATCGTGAGCGCATCAGCAAGCGCCTGCGTTGGATGCTGATGCATCCCATCACCAGCATTAACCACCGAGCATTTCGTATGCCCATCAATCAACGCCGCGGCCCCAGATTGCCCCGCGCGAACCACCAGCACATCAACCCCCATCGCTTCGATCGTCCACGCCGTATCAAGCAGCGTTTCCCCCTTGGCAACAGATGATCCCTTGCTCGTCAGATCAACAACTCTCGCCCCTAAAGCCTGCCCCGCAATCGAAAAACTCACCCGCGTCCGCGTCGAATCCTCAAAGAACAGATTGGCAACAATCTTCCCATCAAGCTCATCGCCCCGCCACGCATCACCATGAGCCAACCCAAGCAACGCCCGCGCTTCACCCGCGTCGGCGTCACTCATCGAAAGTAAACTACGCCCCGTCCACATCGCCCGCTCCCTTACCCACCCACCTCACGGTACAACACTTGATCATCACCAGTCTCATCCCCACCATCAAACCCCGCTTCACCATCCAAATCCCCCTCAATCGCCTCCTCTTGAAAATCTACAGACCCCCCCACCCCAACATTACCATCAAGCGGCACATACATCAAAGGCGTAGGCACCGTCCCCGGAGCCCAATACTGCATCCGCTTAATATACCAAGGCCGATCCCCCCCATGCACCCAAACAGTCACCCCGCCATCAATCCGCTGCCCACCAGCATCGAGCATCGGATACACCACATCAACCTTCCCGCTCGATCCCCGCAACCAAATCCGCCCAATGTGATACACAGGCATCAACCCACCAGCCTCCCCCATCCCCTCATAAGGCAAAATAGCCCCCACAGGCAACCGCGAAATAATAATCTCCGCAGTCTCAGGCGTCGTCCCCACAGGAAGATTCACCGCATACTTCCCAAACTCATCACGCATCCGATGCCGCACCACCACCCGCTCAAGCGAAGCCACAATCGTCTTAATCGACCCCCCAGAGTTCGTATGCCCAATCGCAATCCCCCGACTCGGCTCAGGCACACTCGTATAACTCACACACCCCACACCCCAAAGTAAAGAAACTGAAGCGATCGCAACCGTCAATCCCAACTTCCCGACCCGAATGTTCAATCCGCTGTGCATTTTTCGCTCCATTCTTCCGCCATGCCAGTCCCTAGCCGCGGAGTTTCATAAACCTATACCCATTCTAACCCACCCACCATACCATTGCCCATGCCCAACCCCCTCACTCCCAGACAAACTCCGCCCCCACCAACATTCCCCCCATCCACAGGCAAACATTCGTCATAGGAATCACCGGCGCATCAGGAGCCGCCTACGCCCTCCGCCTCCTCGACCAACTCCTCACCCTAGGCAACACCACCCACCTCATCGTCACCGACTACGGCAAACGACTCCTCAACGACGAACTCAACATCCAATCCATCTCCCTAAAAACCCTCTGCCCACACCTGGCAACCGACCAACATGCAGACCAATACGCCAAACGCCTCATCATCCACCCCAACAAAGATGTCGGAGCCCTCCCCGCCACCGGCTCCTTCCTCCACCAAGGCATGGTCATCCTCCCCTGCTCCTCCACCTCAATGGGAGCCATCGCAACTGGCAGTGGCTCAAACCTCCTCACCAGAGCCGCCGCCGTCACCCTCAAAGAACGCCGCCCCCTCATCATCTGCCACCGAGAAACCCCGCTCAGTCTCATCGACATCAACAACATGCAAACCCTCACCATGGCAGGAGCCATCATCGCCCCCTGCAACCCAGGCCTCTACCTCAACCCAAAATCCATCAACGACCTCATCGACTTCATAACCGGCAAAGCCCTCGACCTCC
>JAESRA010000099.1 GCA_016764895.1 Phycisphaerales bacterium
ACCCCCAAGCCCCCCAAGCCCCGAAGACGAGCACGCAGACAACGCCGCGACGAGTATCGTCGCAACGGTCAGCTTACTCAACCTGAACAGGATCGGATCAGGCATCTGCGAAGGTATTAATGCGATCAAGCAACGCCCGGACAAGCCCAAACTTGTACCTTGTGTGCGTAAAGACCACACGCGGCAGATCGAGGTGATCCTTCTCCTGCGGGAGCGGGCCCGACATGTGGATATCGCCGGTCTTGACGAGTATTGAGAACTCATCGTTGAGGATTTTGATCTGCTCGTCGGTCAGGACCTTCTTGACACGGATGACCAGATCATCGCGCACATAGCGCGAGGAGTGGTAGACCGAGTAGAACTTCATCACATGATCGGCGGCGTCTTGCGGGCTCTTGGCGTGGTAGTAGAGGTGGTTGTCTTCTTCGCTGATCCAGCCGCGGGTTTGGAGTTGGGTCTTGGTGTAGTGGATCCAGCCGTCCCAGTATGAGCCGTGCTCTTCTTTGTCTTCTTGACCATCGACATAGACGATCGGGATGATGCTCGCCTTGCCGGTTTGGATGAGGGTGAGTGTTTCGTAGCATTCGTCGAGGGTGCCGAAGCCGCCTGGGAAACAGACGACGGCTTCTGCCTGCGACAAGAACATGAGCTTGCGAGTGAAGAAGTAGCGGAAGTTGATGAGTTTTTCATCGCCGGCGATGACTGTGTTTGCCGAGGTTTCAAAGGGCAGACGGATCGCAACACCGAAGCTTGATTCGCGCCCTGGGCCTTCGTGGCCTGCTTTCATAATCCCGTCGCCGGCGCCAGTGATAGCCATCCAGCCTGCCTGGGCCATCAGCGTTGAGAACTCGACGGCGGCGAGGTAATCCGGGTGGTCTTCGGGCGTGCGCGCTGATCCAAAGATCGTCACCTTGTGAGGCTCTGGATACTCACCAAAGACGCGGTAGGCGTAGCGGAGTTCCTTCATCGTCGCGGTCATGAGCTTGAGCTCGCCTGTATCACGCCCGTCGGGGATCAGCTTGAGCCCAGCAGTGATGAGTTCACGCACCAGCTTGGCGTCATAGTCGCTGGGAGTCCCGGCGACTTTCTCGATGAGCTCGATGATGCTTTCTTGGATTTCCCCGTCGTCGGCGCGGCGCACGGCCTGTGGCTCTGGCGGCGCGGCCTGCTCTGTCTTGGGCTGCGTGCTTGAAGGTGGGTCGAGCTCGACCCGGTTGTGCTCTGGTGACCGATTTGGTTCTGATGTCATAAACTTCCGTCTTTCTTGTCTGTGGGTGCCACCCGATGTGGGCCCGGTTCTCAACATTGATGTTGCTTGCTTAGTTTTTTTTGCTTGGTTTGCTTGCTTGGTTTGTCAACTTGTTGTGTGTACTGGGTTAGTTGTCCTGAGAATCGGCACTGGCCGAGGTGTTGATGGGCGAGGGCTCATCCTTGGAAGGCTTGATGACCCGGTCATCCTGCTTACGACGCAGCCGTCCAGATCCGACCCGTGTGCGACTTTCGACTTCCCGAAGCCGTCGTTGTTGCTCGGTCTCGGTGGTGCCGAACATCGAATCGAGTAATCGCTTGACTGTCCCGAACTGTTCGGGCCAGTAGGTGATCGCTCCCGGAAGACCGGTGACTCTGATCGTGATCAGTTCATCCCGGATTCCTTCGAGAAGATTCGAAAGAATCGGGATCGGGGCGATTGATCGTGATCGGAAGCGTAGATCAATATCTCGTGAAGTCCAGTCCATTGTGCCATAGCCAAGGATCTCGATGGTCTGCGATGAAGCACTGAGGCGTTCAAAGGCGATTGATGAGCCGTCAATGTACATTTCGGCTTCGGCAAGATTGAGACGCGATCCGGTGGGGAGTTTGAGATTGCTCGCTTCGATGAGATTAATCAGTCCTGGGAGCGCGACGATTGAGCCTCCCGATACGCGGACAAACCCGCGTCCAACCCGTTCTTCGGGCAATCCGATCGGGCCGCTCAGGGCCAAATCTGCGTTCATGATGCCCTTAGACAGGTCTGTATCGACATTCCACGCGGAGCGGACCGTCGATGACCCAGGGACTGGCGGGCCTTGGAGACCCTCGATCGGGAGGAATATATCATCAAAGATTGGTGCCGCCCGCACGCCTGAGGTGCGGATTTCGGTGGCGTACATCAGGACTCCCTGATCGTCTGGACGCACCTGAGCATTCCCTGAGATCATCCCGCCGTGCATCCCGGCCCTGAAATCCGGAACAAGCACCACGCCGAGTGTGTCGGGATCGTTGATGATCCTCGCCTTGGCGTTGTGCACCCTGAGCAGCCCGGCCCGCAGCCGCGAGGCTTCAAGATCGAGTTGGTATTTAAGCCGGGGCGTAACTGAGCCTTCGGGTTTCTCGCTGGAGATTACATTAAAATTCACCCGTCCATCGAGTTCTGAGATCGGCACGCCAACGAGTGCGCTGACATCGAGCATCGTCGCCGAGCCATGAATCGCGTAGGTCATCGATTCCGTTCCAAGTTTGTCGGCGACAATGCGTAGGTACTCAAGATCAATCGGTCCCGCGGCTTTCACTTCGAGTTGATCGATGACCCTTGTGAGCGTGTCGGGGAGGATCACGCGCATCGGGCCGTTGAGCACATCGCCGGTCGCGCCGATGGTGAGATCGACCCATGCCCCGTCGCCAGGGGTGACGCTCCATTTTCCATCGACCGAGAGGGTGTACTCGTCATTGGTCGCGACGATGCTGTCGAAATACCCATCGAGGCCGTCGAAACGGATCGATCCTTCAAGTTTGTTTTCTCGCTGGATTTCTTCCCCGAGTTCATTGAGAGTTCTCTCATCATTCCAGAACTCGAGCGTGTCGCCGTTGCGTTCGAGTGTGAGCGTTTTGGGGATCATGGAGCCGTCGATTTCGACATGGGGAAATGCGAGTTGGCCATGCGGTGCTTTGGAGAATCGTGCCCCGTCGATTGGGGTGATGTCGATGAGTAGGTCGAACTCGCCGTCGAGGCCGTAGAACTCGAAGAAATCGCCCGCACCCTTAGAGCCACCCGAACCCATGCGATCGACGATCGCTCGGACCCCCGGCGATCCGAGCCGGCCGTTGTCCATTGACAGACGGATCGAGGGTTCGTCTTTGAGTTCGAGCAGTTGCCCGCCCTGGGCAAGGCGGATCGAACCCGCTAGACCAATCTCGCCCATGGGGGCGTGGTCGATACTAAACGGGATACTAAAGCCCCGGCTCTCTAGCCTTGGCCTGGCCCCCAGATCAAGAGCAATCGGCCCGATCGAGGTGCCCAACTGATACCGATGCTCTTCAAACGAGAATGCGATGGAATCGATCTGGTTGATCTGGAGATTTGTGTTGAGCGATGATCCGACGCGCCCATCGAGCGTTGCGAGAATATCGAGCACGCCGTCTGGATTGTATTGCTTTCTCCAGTCCACCACCCGCCTGGCAAAGTTCGGCGACAGCACCGCGATGGCGTGTTCCAGAGGCATGGCCAGATCGAGCCCGTCGGCGCGGACGCGCGTATAGATTTCCGGCCCTGAAACCGGAGGCCCAGCCTCAAACGGCAACAACCCGCCTCGACGCTTGATGTTCCCAAACTTGGGCTGACTCGGAAGCGTGAGCTGAGTCAGCATCTCGATGGGTGTTGGCGGGATCGGCTGGGATGGAGATTCCATCATCCCTTCAAGAAAAACTACGATGAGCGATTCAGTGACCGAAATTGTCCCGGTCATATCGGTAATCTGCACAGACTCAAGACCGAGATCATTGACAGCATCGGCAGAAGAATCGTCCAGCAACTGGAGCCCCATCGCCAGCGGGTGCGCCGAACCCGAAATCACCCCCGCCTCGACTTCATACGAAACCCGCCCATCAGCACCCGGCCCGATCCGAGCATCAGCCTCAACGACCCCCTGCATCCGAAGCCGATCCAGAATCCTCCGAAGCGTGATCTGGCTGGGGTCAGATGGTTGCTTGTCGTAATACCCTGGAATCGCGGCGATCAATCGTTCGTCAATGGGAATATCACGGGCCTTGATCTCTACATATGGCTGAGGATCATCGAATCCTTCTCTGGATTCAAATCGTGCTTCAACGGTCGCCGACCCGCCGCTGAGTCCGACATAGCGTCCGCCGCTGAGGTATACCGAGTTGTCGGCGATGGTGATGGCGACATCCTTGGCGACGATCGGGAGCGGGAAGTGTTTGGGGACGATCCCCGCGCTGGGGATCAAGGCCGCGATGTCGGTCGTCCAGCGATCATCTTCGGGCATCTCTGGGTGTCGTTGCAGTGTGACCTCGACTTCGATGAGCCCGCCGAAATCAAACTCTGGAACACGGAGCCTTGTGTTCATCGTCGCCAGTTCACCTGAGAGCTTGGCCCGTTCACTCTCGGGGGAATCGATAGGCAGGGACGCGATCACCTTTACCAGCGCGTTGCGGTTCTGGGTAATTTCTTTACGCAGATCCGGTGTAAGAAGATACCCCGACTCGATCAGGTGGTCGTATTTCTGCCGAGAGAAGAGGGTGTCAACGAGTTCTTGTTGATCGTCGTCCATCGCGCCCATCAGTAGATGATCTATGGGCAGATTTTCGACTGCGATTTTGATCTCGACCACCGAATCTTCACCGATTCCAACGAACTCTCCGTTGGCAAGGAGCCTTGCCCCGGTGGGTGATGTGCCTGTGATGTTATCGATCAGAACCCCGTTTGGCGTGAAGGAGATCACGCCGGCGATGTTCTCGAACGGGTACATAAACTCTCTGTACTTGGCCGAGCCGTTTGAAACCTCGGCTTTCCCTGAAACCAAGATCGCCGAGCCTTCATCGAGTCGCCGAAGGTGAACCGTCGCCGCGATGTCGGCCTCAAGCCCTGTAAAACGGTCGAGTTTTTCCGATACCCGGCCTGGCAAGAACCGCAGCGGCTTGAAGCCTTCTTCGATCCTAAATCGTGTCTGGAGATCGCAATCAAAGGGACTGGTTTGCGAGTATCCCTGGTATTCCAAATCAAGTTTATAGAGCAGATCGTCGATATCGCCTTGGAGTTTGGCGACCAGGCCGCCGTTGACGAATTCGATGGTGCCCTTGGTCGATCGCATCCGCAGGAACTGTTCGGGACCCGCAAACTCTGATAAGGGGATAAAGGGCATGCTGACATCAACACCATCAAGAATCAGCGTGACCTTGAGTTGCCCGTCGGTATCGACATGGAACCGGGTCGTTGCCAGATTGCCGCTCAGGGCGAGTGATTCGTAGATGCCGCGTACATTTGAGGGAACAATCCGAGCGGGCCAGTCTTGGAGTGTCAGGCCGGTCATTGTGCCCTTGACTCCATCACCGGAAACGGTGCCGCTGATCTGAAAGTTTCCAAGAGTGTCTTGGTATCCCGCAGACATTGTGGGAAGGGTCGAAGTGGCGACAAAGTTGAATCTCGCCACGCCATCAGAATCCGGCCGAGCCAGACTCCCCGCGACCGAGAGTTCTTTGAGCGATGTGTATCCCCCATCGCTGTGCTCACCGACCTCGATGATCCCATTATTGATGGTAATCACAGGAGTCACGGCCCCGCCCCCCCCAGATTTCTGGAGCGTGAGGGATTGAAGGTTGAGAATACCTGTTTGTGAGTCTTGGCTGACCCGCAGCCTGGGGTGATCGATGAGCACGCTTTTGATGGCTTTGGACCCCGACAAAATCGAGCCCCACTTGACCGAGATTGTTGCGGTATCGAGGCGGATGATTTCGCCACCGATGCCATCAATATTTGGTGCTCGCAGGACTGCGTTTCGGAGTTGGATTTCGGTTGTCGCCGTCAGCACCACGGTGCCTTGAGTCACTTTGAGCCCGGTTTCGTGTTCGATGATTGGGATGACAAACCTGGTCAGCCCGCCCGAGCTTGCCAGAATAATGACACCAACACACAGCACCGCAGGCACCGCGATCAGCCAGAGCAGCAGCCGACGACGCTTTTTGGGCCTTTGTGCGGTTTGGATTGAGCTGGGAGTGGGGTCAGGCATCGGGTATAGGAAGTCTACGCACGCCGCACACCGAACAAATCCCGTTTGCCGTGCTTTCAGATGGCTATGATTGACACATATGAGCAAAATACGCACCATCTATATCTGCACCTCCTGCGGCTCCACACACAACTCGTGGATGGGCAAATGCTCAGACTGCGGCTCGTGGGACTCGCTCGAAGAATCCCAGTTCGACAAATCGGCAGCCGTCGATCCGCATCGCGGGAGTTCGTGGGTGGAAACCAAAGGTGGCACCGACACCCCCACCGCGACCTCGATCACCGAGATCATGTCAAGCTCCAGCCCCCTCCGGCGGCTGCCCACCGGGATCACCGAGTTCGACCGCGTGCTGGGCGGCACCGATGCCGATGAATGCCGGGGGTTGGTGCCGGGGTCGGTGGTGCTGGTCGGGGGGGAGCCGGGGATTGGTAAATCGACTTTGCTTTTGCAGGCGGCGGGCGCGTGGGCGTCGCCGATCAATATGGATGCCATGAACACCCAGCAAGCGGACTGGACGAGCAAGGTGCTGTATGTATCGAGCGAAGAATCCGCCCAGCAGATTCAGTTGCGCGCGGATCGGTTGGGGGTGGCCGATGCGGACGGGTTGTTTGTGCTTGCTGATACGAACCTCGCGCGGATTATTGAGCAGATTCGGAAGATCAAGCCGGATGTGTGTGTGATTGATTCGATCCAGATGATTTACAAGGCCGATCTCGAAGCGGCGCCGGGATCGGTGACGCAGTTGCGCCGGTGCTGCTCGGAGCTTGTGTACTTCGCCAAGGCCACCGGGGTTTCGATTGTGTTGGTCGGGCATGTGACTAAGGAAGGCACGCTGGCTGGGCCTCGGATGCTCGAACATATGGTTGATGCGGTGCTGTATTTTGAGGGGGATCGGTACCACAGTGCCCGCATCGTCCGCGCGATCAAGAACCGGTTTGGGACGACGCTTGAACTTGGCATCTTCGAGATGACCGGCCAAGGTTTGCAACAACTCCCCGGCGGGATGTCCGTCGCGGCGATCCAAGGCGGGAGCGAACACCGCCCCGGCGCGATCGTCTGCCCCGCCATGCACGGCTCCCGCTGCGTCTGCGTAGAAATCCAGGCACTCACCGCGACCGGATTCGTCGGCAGCGCAAAGCGCAAGAGTTCAGGCCTCGATTCGAGCCGACTGGCGATGTTGATTGCGGTACTGGAACAGCACGGCGGGCTCCGACTGGCGGACCGTGATGTGTTTACTTCGGTGGTTGGTGGCTTGAAGATTGTTGAGCCAGCCGCGGATTTGGCGATTGCCCTTGCCATCGCCGGGGCGCACTACAAACGCTCGCTCCCCCCCACCACGATTGCCATTGGTGAAGTGGGCCTGGGCGGCGAACTCCGCTCGGCCACCCAACTCGAACAACGCCTCCGAGAATCGGCACGATTGGGCTACACCCACGCGATTGTCCCCGCGGCGGGCTCAACGAAGCTGGCGAAGATCAAAGGGATGGAACTGATCCCGGTGAAGAATCTTTCGCAGGCGATTGAGCGGTTGATGTGAATAAGAAAACTAAGAACAATATCAAACGAAGATACGATACTCTCAACGAACGAGCATCGACGCTTATTGGCAAACGACTCACAGAAGTTGCGTACCATGATGGAGTAGACGACTTGGGAATAGCTTTTTATACTATCGATCCTTTTTCACCGCATCGGCATGAACTCATGCAAGGCGTCGATTTAATCGTACATGACAACTCAATCGTTGGATTCTACTGGGAGTGGTGGCGCAACGATTATGAACTTGGAATCAACACAAGCGGTGTTCATTCCGTATTAAAGAGTAATCTACCAGTCTTTGATCCTTCGCAGGATGTCCATTGGAATGGTCGCATTGGAAAGACGATCACTGATGTCACAATTACACTTCATCAATACAACTTCTTATGCGATTGTCGAATCAGCTTTGACGACGCGAATCCTGTCTGGATCTGTGCTCGCAATGCTGAAGAATGCACCTTGAATGGCGACGACATCATCCTTGTTTTCACAGAACAAGAAGCAAAACGGATCGGCATTGATGTCAATGCTTAAGGTAATGCCAACCACTCCGGCAGCGCCTTGGGCCTTCCTTCTGTCCCCACGCACGCCAGTTCCGTCGTCGCCACCGCGCACACGCCATCGCTCGGCACAGATGGATCGCTCGCGTCGGGTGCTTTGCCCAGCCGCTCGACCAGCACGATCTCGTAAGAATGGTGCAGTTTAACCTTGCTGGTCTTGTCCACTTTCGTGCGGATTTCGACGACATCATCGTACTTGAGCGGGCGGCGGTATTTGACCTCGACCTTGGTGACGACCAGGAACACACCTTCGGCTTCGAGGGCGGCGTAGCTCTTGCCGATTTCGCGGAGGAGTTCGGTTCGGCCCATTTCCATCCAGGGTAAATAGCTCGAATGATGCACCACGCCCATCGGGTCGCACTCGACATAGCGGACTTGGAGTTGGTGGGTGCCGGTGGTTGGAGGGGGTGTCGTCATTGTGAACCGTAGGGGTGGATCAAGAAAGATTCACCACAGAGGACACAGAGAGCACAGAGGAAGAAAGAAATATGGTTAGAAAGACAAGAGCTGACTCTCTCTTTCTCTCTTCTTTCTTCAACACAATTCTTCTCTTCTCTGTGCTCTCTGTGTCCTCTGTGGTCAAAAAGTCTTCCGCCGCATACCATCGTCTCATGTCATTTGGACTCGGCCATGGCAAACCTCTTGACAGCGCACCGGGCGTTGTGGCGATCTCGCGCGATGAGATGCCTGAGCTGCCGGATTCGATCTTGACTGATCCTGAATCTGGACGGCTTGATCCACGCACATGGTTTGCCGAGCCATCGCATCGGTTTGAACTTGAGATTGGTTCAGGCAAAGGGGCGTTCCTTGTGCAGCAAGCATCGCTTGAACCCGATACTAATTTTTTAGGCATCGAATGGGCCGGCGAGTTCGCGGCCTACACCGCCGACCGTATCCGCCGCAAACGAGAAAACGAAGGCACCCATACCAATGTTCGCGTCCTGCATGGGGATGCCGCCCAATTTTTACAATGGCGATGCCCGGATGAATCGATTGATGTGCTGCACCTCTACTTCTCTGACCCTTGGCCAAAGAACAAACACCACAAAAAACGAGTCATCCAACACCAGACCTTATTTGAAATCTGGCGATGCCTCAAACCCGGCGGCGAACTCCGCATCGTCACCGACCACGACGACCTCTGGGCATGGGATTTAGCACATTTCGATCACTGGGCCAAAGGGTCGTCGGCGATGCACGAAGATTTTTCACGGCCCAAAATCCCGGCTCCACCACCAGCAATCTATGAATTCTTGAACAACCGAGAAACACTCCCCTACGAACATACTGGTTTCGATGCACCCGAATCAGCGGGCGAAGGCGAACTCGTCGGCACGAACTTTGAGCGAAAGTTCCGCATCGAAGGCCGAAGCTTCAATGCGGGTGTGTTGCGGAAAAGCACCTAACGGTCGACCTGGACATCTTTCCATATACCGGCTGAACCCTTCTGAACACCAAGGCCCCATTGCCCGCTCAAATCCAAGTCGCCGATTTCTACTTTAAAGGCACGCTGCTTGCCCATCCGAACCCACAAACGATTGCCGCGTTTTGAAATCTTGAACTTAATCCACCGGCCAAACTTCATGGTTGGCACTTCAACAACTTCGAGCCGATTCCAGTTGTTGTCCTTTGATGTGTAGTTAAAGATCGTCACGCCCCAATCGCCCGAACACGCAACCGTGACAAACCCATCGGTCGAACGCCCCAGCAATATATTCATCTGGCTCCGCCCCGTATTAAACACATACAAAGAGCCAGTAATAGCCCAATCACCCTCACCCAATGGTTCTTGGTTCCAGCATATTGCGTTTTTTGATGCAAACGCAGCGTGCATCCATTCATCATTGGATGTCTGCATCGACCGATAGACTTCTTCCCACTGCGGCTCAAACCCATTCACCCATGCCCGGAATGTCGCATCCGGATCATCAATACCCGCCGATTCGATGGCTTCGACTACAGCACTGCTTAGGTTTTGTGCATACTTTGACCCGCCACCAAAACGCCGGGCTTCTTGGAGTATTTTCTCGGCTGCACCGATCTCATCGAGCCAGCCAATAAACAAGCCGTGCAAGGCGTACATCGTCAGTGATGAAACATCTTCAATCGAGCCTGCCAAGATGCTGTCGATCGTCATCTCTGGGTAATTTTTGAACATCTTCTGCACCCGGACAATCTCCGTTGAAGTCCAAGGCTCGGCCTCGGCTGGCCCCATCGCTCCAAGCGACCGGATCGATCGCTCGGCCACATACACCGCCACGCCCTCGCTCAACCAATCCGGATGCGAAGGGTGGTTTGGAAATGCTTTATAAAAATACAAATGTACCGATTCGTGTGCAATCTGAATCTTGGTTTGTAAAGGAAGCCCGACTTGTTCAAGAACTTCCATAGAAACAGGCGGCTGAAGTGCGACATGGGATTCCATCGCGGCCGGATGCGAAAATGCCCAGTTGTTCTTGAATCGCCCAGCATTTAAACGCTCGTCAGCGAGTTCGTAGTCGCTGTAGTTGATATGCAATGAGATGGCCGCTTTACCAGAATCCGAATCATTCTCAATCCCGATCAAATCGAAGAACTGATCCCCAACCTCTTCAACCACCCGTTCAAGCTCAACAACCTGATCCGGCTCCACACCCTCGGCAATAATTCTAATATCAGCAAGCACACTGGTTGTCAGTAATACAAGAAAAAATACATACAATTTCGTCATACAATCACTCCTTCATGACCAATATACAGCATCCCAAGAATCTTGGGATGCTGTGGAATCACGAATGTTCGATTTTTCTACCCGCTTACGCCGGCTCGGCGGCGATCCGGACGGATTGATCTCTTCGCACGCGGCGTTGGGTGGCTTGTTCTTGTTCTTTTTGGATCGTTTCGGCTTCGAGGAAGTCTTCGCCGAAGCGGAACAATCTAAACGAGTTGCCGATGACAAACACATCGGGGACGAAGTGGAAGAAGGCCGCGAAACCGACACCCAAGGATGCGCCGAGTTCTTCGCCGCCGATGATTTGGAAGGTGCCCGATGCGGCCAAGACCAAGCCGACGATGGCCATGAGGATCGAGACGACGATGTTCTGGGTGATGATGATTCTTGTCCGCCGAGCCAGTTCCATGAGGAACGGGATGCGGTTGAGTTCGTCGGTCATCAGGGCGACGCCTGCGGAGTTGGCGGCGATGTCTGAGCCGGAGAGGCCCATGGCGACGCCAACATCGGCTTCTGCGAGTGCTGGGCCATCGTTGATGCCGTCGCCGATCATCATGACGCGGTAGCCGTCTGCACGCAACTGCTTGATCTGCTGGTGCTTCTCTTCTGGGAGGCACTCGGCTTCAACCGAATCCACGCCTGCGATTTGGCCGACGCGTTTGCCGACGCTCAGGCGGTCGCCTGTAAAGATGGCGACGAATCGGATTCCGAGTTCACGCAGGCGGTCAACGACGGCCTTGGCGTTTGGACGCGGGGTATCGGCGAGTCCGACGGCTCCGAGGTAGACGCCGTCTTTGACGACATGAACGCCGGACATGCCTTCGATGTGGTTCTCAATATCGCTGACAGCGGCCGATGATTCAGGCATGAGTTCTTTGATCCATGACCCACGCCCAGCGATGATTTCGCCAATGGTGGTCTTGGCTTTGACGCCGGCGCCGTGGGTTTCTTCAAATGATCCTTCGCTGGAAACTTCGATACGGGCTTGCTTGGCGGTGCGAAGAATAGAGAGTCCGAGCGGGTGGTTGGAGTGCGATTCAGCAAAGGCGGCGGCTTTGAGGAGGTCGGCACCTTCGATGCCCGGTGCTGGAGCCAGACGCGAGACGCTAAAGGCCCCGGTCGTCAGCGTACCGGTCTTGTCCATCACCACGGCATCGACATTGGCCGACGCTTCGAGATAACTGGTTTTCTTAATCATCACACCCAAGCGGGCTGCTGAGGCGAAGGCTGCAACCATCGCCGATGGGGATGAGAGCAACAACGCCGTTGGACAGGTGACGACCAAAACCGTGACGGCACGCAAGGCGGCTCCTTCACGCACAGCCGGGTTGTCGGATTGAGAGAACAGGAAGAACACGACGGCTGCAACAGAAATCGCAACGGGGACATAGAACTGGGCGACCTGTTCGATGAGCAACTGGCGTTCGGTCTTGGTGGACTCGGCCTCCCGGATGAGCGATGAGACTTTCCCGATCGTCGTATCGGCACCGACCTGTGTCACTTCGATCTCGATGGCGCCCGTCAGGTTGCTGGTGCCTGCGTAGACGGCTGAACCGTCTTGAACTTCGACGGGCATGGACTCGCCGGTGAGCGAGGCTTGGTTGATTTGGGATTCGCCAGAGATGATCCGGCCGTCAACAGGTAGGTTCTCGCCGGCACGGATGCGGACGCGTTGTCCGACGCTGACTTGGCCGACGGGGACCATCTGTTCATTGCCTGAGTCGTCGATGATGCGGGCGTCGTCTGGTGTCAGTGAGATCAGTTGTTCGATCGCGCGCTTGGCGCCGTCGGCGGTGCGAGAGACGACCTGATCGGCGACGAGCAGGATAAAGGCGAGGAATGCGGCGGTGCCGTACTTGCCGACGGCCATGGCTGCAAGGATCGCCAGAGCCGCCAGCGAACTTGACGAAACTTTGTTGTTGAGGACCTCGCGGAACGAGGCGTAGAAGAGTTTCCATCCCAGAAGCAACGCGGCGATCACCGCGGGGATCGTCGCGACAAGTTCGTTGGTCGAGCCGGTCAAGTTGGCGATCCATGAGACCATCGCCAGCACGCCGCCAGCAAGGTAGAGGAAAATCCAGCGGTCACCCTGCAAGTCATGGTGGGTGCAGCACTGGATGGGGGATTCTTGGGTATGGGTTGGTGTATCGCTCATAAAGATGGGTATCCGGTTTCTGTACTGTTTTGCAGCCGCCCCCTTTGGGGGTCACTACTGTAGGATAGTCTTCCCCCCAAAGTTGCCTAGCCAAAACCCTTACGCATAGTGTTCACCGTTGGTTCGCCACCATCTCAAAGGATTCCAATGCCGACAGACAACTCCAACCAAACGCCGAATGTTCCCAGAGTCTGCATCCTTGGGATCGGGCAGATGGGGCTTGTGTGCGCTGGGGCGTTGACCATGCCGGACCCGCAAGGGGCCGGGAAGGCCCCCAGGGCCGGGGTTAGCATGTGGGGATACGACGACAACGAGAACGGAATTCTCGCCCAAACGCGCAAATCTGACCGCTTGCCCAACTTCACACTCCCCCAATCCGTCCGCATCGCCCTGTCCGATGCCGAGGCCCTTCAAGATGTTGACATCATCGTCAACGCCATTCCCGTCCAGTTCATCCGCAGCGTCTGGGAACGGCTCGCCCCCCATATCCCAGCCGGGGCGGCCGTGATCTCGGTGGCCAAGGGGATCGAGAACAATACCTTGCTGCGTCCGACCCAGATCATCGCCGATGTCCTGCAAGACGATCCCGATGCCAAGCCGCGTGCGCTGGGGTGCATGTCTGGGCCTGCGATTGCAACGGAACTGGCCGCGTGTTTGCCCGCGACGATGGCCGCCGCGTCGGATCATCCGGGATTCTCTGAGGCTATTCAGAAGCTTTTTTCGACAAGTTGGCTCCGCATCTACACCAATCCTGACCTGATCGGCGTTGAACTGGCCGGGGCGACCAAGAATGTGATTGCCATTGCTGCCGGGATCATCGACGGGCTTGGCGCGGGCTTCAACGCCAAGAGTGCGCTTCTTGCAAGAGGGCTGGCCGAAACGACTCGGCTCGGCGAAGCCATGGGCGCCCAGTCCAAAACCTTCTATGGCATCGCCGGCGCGGGCGATCTGGCAACAACCTGTTTCTCCCCCGAAGGCCGCAATCGCTCCTGCGGCGAAGCACTCGGCAAAGGTGTCAAACTCGATCAGTACCTCCGCGACTCGCTCTGTGTTGTCGAAGGCATCGCCACGACGAGTTCGGTGATGGATTTGGCTGAAAAATACAAGGTCGATCTTCCGATTGCCTCGGCGGTTCATGCGGTATTGTTTGAACACATGGACCCGGTGGATGCCATTGCGATGCTGATGAGCCGGCAGTTGCGTGATGAGCAGGTGGAATAATCATGCCCAATCTACACGCACAAACCAACGAACGCGATGCAGCGATCAGCATCATCCACACGCTGCGCAAGGCCGATCACATTGCCTACCTTGCGGGCGGCTGTGTCCGTGATCAACTTCTGGGGGAGGTTCCCAAGGATTACGATGTCGCCACCAGTGCCCATCCTGAACATATTGCTGAGTTGTTTACAAAAACCGCTGCGGTGGGTGCGGCCTTCGGTGTGATGCTTGTGCGGGACTTTGGGCCGACGATTGAGGTTGCTACCTTCCGATCTGATGGGCCGTATTCAGATGCTCGCCGTCCGGATCATGTGCATTACTCCTCACCCGAAGAAGACGCCCAGCGGCGGGATTTTACGATCAATGCGTTGTTTCTCGATCCCCACGACGACGGTGACACGATCATTGATTTTGTGAACGGCCAAGCGGATATCGAAGCGAAGATTCTCCGAGCGGTCGGCGATCCTGATGCTCGGCTCAAAGAAGATCATCTGCGGGCCTTGCGTGCTGTTCGGTTTGCGGCTCGGTATGGATTGACGATTGATCCCAAGACCAGCGATGCAATCAAAGCACACGCTTCAAAACTTACCGGCGTAAGTGTTGAACGAATTGGCCATGAAATTCGACGGATGATGAGCCATCCCTCAAGAGTTCGTGCTGTGCAACTCCTCCGAGCTCATTTACTCGATCGAGCGATTTTCGACTATGCACCATATAACGACTCGCTCAGAACATTGACAGCACTAAATCCAGATGCACACGCAATCACAGCAGTCGCAGCTTGGAGGCATGATAACAACGGTCAGTGGAAACTGTCAAAGATGAAAGATGGGTGGAAGCACAAGTATTGGGCATGGGATCTAGATCTCACCAATTCAGAGCAATGGCATCTTGTGCATGTCTTTGAAATTGCTTATACCATGGCCGAACAATGGGATACCTTGTCGATCGCAGCACGCAAACGAACCGCTGCCCGTTTACATGCCAATGAGGGACTCATGCTCGCTGAAGCCACAAAACCAACTGATTGGATCTCGCCGCGAGCAGAACTGATACAACTCGCCAACGACGGCATCGGACTCGCCCCAGAGCCATTGATCACCGGCCAAACCCTCATCGACATGGGCCAATCCCCCGGACAGGGCTTCAAAGAAGTCCTCGACCGCGTCTATGATGCCCAGCTCGAAGGAAAGGTCGATTCTTTTGAATCCGCCCGCAACCTGGCCGCCGAACTGTTTGTAAAACTATCATAATCTGACCAATAAACCGCCCTATGCACCATATAGAGCGATTCCCAACACATTGGAGCCCCACCATGACCACCACACCCGTCACAGACTTCGTCCCCGCCGTCCTCAACGGCACCGACTGGGCCGCCGTCGAACCACTCCTCAATGCCCTGGTTGACCGCGATGTCAACTCCAGCGGGGATTTCGATAAATGGCTCATGGATCGCTCCGAGCTCGAAGCGGCGATCGGCGAATCGGCCGCCAACACCTACATCAACATGACCTGCGACACCGCCGACGAAGCCAAGCAAGCCGCGTGGACGGCGTACCTCGAAGATGTCGCGCCCAAGTTCAAGCCCGTCGCCTTCATCCTCGACAAGAAGTTCAAAGAACTCGCCGAAAGGTTCGACAAAACCGGCGGCTACCACGAGGTCCTCTACCGAGACACGGCCGCCGATGTCGATCTGTTCCGCGATGACAATGTGCCACTGGAAACCGAACTGGCCAAACTCGATCAAGAATACGACAAAATCTGCGGCAAGATGACCGTCGAGTTCGACGGCGAAGAACGAACCATGCCGATGATGGGCAAGTACTCCGAGTCCGCCGACCGCCAGGTGCGTGAGGACGCGTGGCTCGCCGTCGCCAAACGCCGGCTCCAAGACAAGGACGCCATCAGCGCCATCTACGACGAGATGGTCACCAAACGCGATCAGTGCGCCAAGAACGCCGGCTTTGACAACTATGTCCAGTACATCTACAAAGCCAAGCACCGCTTCGACTACGACACCACCCACGCCTACGCGTTCCATGATGCGATCGAGAAACATGTCATGCCGTTCGTCGCCAAGCTCGACGCAACCAGAAAGAGCGAACTCGGGCTCGACGCACTCCGCCCCTGGGACCTCAATGTCGATCCCAAGAGCCGGGGCGAGCTGACGCCGTTCACCGATGGTGCCGATATGGTCGCCAAAACCAAGGCCGGTTTCGATCGCCTGAGCCCGGAACTCGGCCAAATGTTCGCCACCATGGGCGATGGCTCCAGCACCAACGGCACCGACGACGGCAAGGCCTCGTTTGACCTCGATTCCCGCAAGGGCAAGGCCCCGGGCGGGTACCAGTACATGCGTGACCGCTCGCGCCGGGCCTTCATCTTTATGAACGCCGCGGGCCAGCACCGCGATGTTGAGACGATGGTCCATGAAGCGGGCCACGCGTTCCACTCGATGTATTCGGCCCATGAACCCTTGGTCTGGTACCGCAGCGCACCGATTGAGTTCTGTGAGGTCGCTTCGATGAGCATGGAGCTTTTGACGATGCCGTACTGGGACGAGTTCTATCCAAACGCCGAGGACGCCAACCGCGCCCGGCGCAAGCAGCTCGAGGGCTCAATCTCGCTGCTGCCTTGGATCGCAACGATCGATGCGTTCCAGCACTGGGTCTACCTCAACCCAACGCACTCACGCCAAGAACGCACCCAGGCGTGGCTCGATCTCGAAGCACGCTTCGGTCACGGCGGGCACCACACCGACTCAACCGGCATCGAAGAAGAATGCGAGTTCACCTGGCAGCGGCAGGGCCACCTCTTCGGCGTCCCGTTCTACTACATCGAGTACGGCATCGCCCAGCTGGGCGCTCTTGGCATCTGGCTGACGAGTTTGGAGCAATCCGAAGAGGCCGCGCTCGATCTGTACAAAAAAGCCATGACCCTCGGCGGCACCCGCCCGCTCCCAGAACTGTTCAACGCCGCGGGCTTGCCGTTTGACTTCGGACCAGAAACCGTCGGGCGATTGGTTGACCGCGTTCAACTCGAACTCGACAAACTGCCCGAATAAACCCGGCCCATTCAAAGACACACTGCCCGCCTTGAGCGGGTTTTTTATTTTTCCCATGGCCCCGTCACCACGATCGTCCACCCCGAACCCTGCATGTTGACAAACATGGTTGTCCCATCGGGGCTGAAGCACGCGCCCGTCAGCTCTGAACCGCTGTACACATTCTTGGCAAACGGATACAAACTACCGCTCGGCGTGATCCCGATCATGCTCTGAGGCGGCGGGCCGTCCTCGCATACCAGCACATCACCGATCGGTGAGATCACCACATTGTCCGGGTTCTCGAGCACCTTTGGATCGTTGGGTTCAGCGATCAGTTCGAGCCAGTCACCCTTCTCGCCGGGCGTGAGCTTGAAGACCTGACCCGCGCCGACCCGCCCGCCATTGCTGCACGCGAAGTACGCGCCGTCCTTGACGCCCTTTGCTTGCGTCCCCCACCACATCCCCTCGCCCCGCGCAACCTCGCGGCCCCGCTGGCAAACCCGCGATGCCGAAGGTCGTCATCGGGCGAATCAATCCCATCAAGCGTCACCCACCCGCACAGCACCGGCTCGCCCACACGGATCAGATCCGCGTTATGGTTCCGCGTGTCGAGCACATTGCGCCCCACCACCCGCAGCGCCTGGAGTTTCCCGCCCTTGTGCAGATCCCCAACCGCTTTGGGCATCGAATCGGGCACGAACCTATAAAGCAATCCGTCGTCCCGATCCTCGGTCATGTACACAATCCCGGTCCCCGGATCAACGCACGCCCCCTCGTGCAAGAACCGCCCCATGCCCACGATCGGCTTGGGATCGGCCATCGATTGCGATGTCGTCACGGGCACCTCAAAGCAGTACCCGTGATCCTTCTCGTGCCGGTCATCTTTCACATACATCGCCTCCTCGCAGCTTATCCAACTCCCCCAAGGCGTCGGCCCGCCCGAACAGTTGTGCATCGTCCCCGTCAACGACAGCCAATGCCTTTCGAGCTTACCTTCCTTCAGGTTGTACACCAGCGTCGTGCACCCGCCCCGGAGCGGCTTGCCGTGCCCGGCATCGTATATTTTGGATGGATCAACAAGCCCCAGCCGCTCGTTGCGAGGCCCGAACGCCGAGGGGACGCGGTGATAATCCGCAACCTCATGATTCCGGACAATCACACACCGGTCGGGATCGACCGAGCCGTCGTCATTGATGTAGGGGAACGCCGCCATCCCATCGTGCTTGCCCGGGACGATGAGCCCGTCGTCCATCGTCACGCCCATCGGGCTGATGATGTGGTACGAGAACCCTTTCGGGAGATTCAATATCCCGTCGGGGTCTTTGAGCAGCGGGCCGTAGCCAATACCGTCTATGTTGCCGGTCGTATCAATGGTCACCCCGCCCATCGCCAGCGACGGCCTCAAAGCAGCAAGCCCGGCGGCAACAGCGGAAGATTGAACAAGAAAGCGGCGGCGGGTGATCGAATCCATAACCCATAGTAGTTCCACACCACCGGCCATACACAATCGGGTACACTTGACCCATTACACATCATCCACCCATCCTACCGGGCACCCATGAATACCTGCACATGAATACACGAACAAAGATCATCCCAATCCTAACCCTCCTCCTTGTGCCCATCCTCTTGACAGGGTGTCTGCTCACGGCATCGAGAGAATCCGAAGTCTCCGGGGCCTATGTCCACCCGCTCGATGTACTCAAAGTCAGAATCGACCACACGACCATCCAAGAGGCCGAGGAACTCCTCGGGCTCCCCTCAAACACCACCACCAACGACGATGGCTCAGAAACCTGGACCTGGCACTGGTCCAAGCACACCGACTCCAAGGGCACCGTCTTCATCCTCTTCAAGGGCAATGTCGAGAACACCACCAAAGAATCCGTCCACATCAAGTTCGTCGATGGCATCGCCGTCAAGAAGTGGCGTGACTAGGTCGTGTCTGACGGCTCCGGGTTCTCTTCTCTGGGTGCCCCGTCGGAGCATTCTTATGCTCCTTCGGGTCTTAGGAAAAATCAAAATCCTCTGGTAATCCAAGACCCGAAGGAACGGAAGACCGTTCCGTCGGGCCACCCAGTACAGAATATTGAAGCCATCAGATACCACCTCATCCGAATCAAGTACCGCGCGTGTTCCCGAACAACTGCACATGCACGCGCGGGCAGTAGCTCCAGCCACGCTCAACGCAGGCCTCAATCACCCACCGGATCGAGTCCGGATCAGGCACCGTCACGCCCTCGGGCATCAGCATCACATCGCGGGGCTCATACCCACGAACCTTCCCCAGCACCGATTCAATCTCGTCCAAATCCTCGGGGCCGCTCACCACAAACTTGAGCTGCCGATCCCGCGTCGAGGCGATGAGTTCGTTGATCGAATCAAAGTTCAATCTTCGCTGCTCGTGCCGCTTGGCCCATGCGCCGCTCGGATCACGCGGATCATCAATCGGCGTCGAGCCAGCGAGCTTGGGCGAAAGCGACATCAGATCGCACACCAGTTCCGGGAGTACCAATGTCCCCGCCGTCTCGACCGTAATGTGCATCCCCGCCTCGGCGAGCCCACGCGAGAGCCCAACCAACTCCCCGAACATCATCGGCTCCCCGCCCGTCAGCACCGCATGCTTTGCCCCCGAGGCAACCGCCTCGTCGATCAACTCTTCAATCGACCGCATTGTTCTCTCCGGCTCCCAGCTCGCATACGGCGTATCACACCAGCTACACCGAAGATTACACCCCGACACCCGGCAGAACCAGCTCGGCACACCCGTCAGCTTCCCCTCGCCTTGTATAGACACAAAGGTCTCAGAAATAGGCAGCGATCCACTCACGATGAAGCACCCGCGTACACCGTCGGGTCATCAATCCCCGCCTGCTCAAAGCCACGCCGGCGCAGCACACACGAATCACACTCCCCGCATGCCCCCCCAACCGCCCCATCAATCGGGTCATAGCACGAATGCGTCATCGAATACTCCACACCCAGCCCAACACCCCGCGTGATAATCTCCGCCTTGGTCATCTC
>JAESRA010000100.1 GCA_016764895.1 Phycisphaerales bacterium
CCCCAAAGTAAAGATTTGCATCGCGTGTGGGGCGAGCAATGGCAGTCGCCAATAAAATAACTGCGATCAACTGCAAAAACAGCAACACCGATGGGCGAATCATCTGCCAGGGAATATTGCCCTCGACATCCCGGATCGCACGCTTCCAGAGCAGCGTCGAGGACACCCGCACCGGCCGGCGCCGAAGCCGAAGCATCCAGTACAGAATCACCAGCACCGAACCGGCCCCGCCAGCAATCAACCCCGCAATGGGAGCAAGAAAGTTCACTCGCCCCAACCCGGCGGCGGTGTCAACGGCTTGACCTTCTCATTCCCCTCATCAAACTGCTTGGCACGCTTTGGAATAAACCCAATCCCAAAGATATAAGTCTCCCGCGAAACATCCCGGCACGCATCGGGCTTGATCGCACCCGCTGTGCGGAACTGCCGCTTGACCCGTGAGAGCAACTCCGGGAAGCCCTCCCCTTCGAGGACCTTCATCGTGCAATTGCCGTTCTTCTTGAGCAGCTTGGGCAACTGATCAATAATGTCATGGCACAAACGCTCGGAGAAAAAATGATCCCCATGCCCGCTTGTCGACGGGGCCATGTCCGACATGACAACATTAAACAACGGCTGGACAAGCTCGGCCTCGGGCTGCTGGTCGTCGGGCAGATCAAAGACCACCTTCTGTTCCATCACCATCGGAGGCAGCAGGTCCGCTACATCGGTCTTGGTAAAGTCGCCCACAATCGTCCGCGTGTTGGGTCCAAGCTCGATCCGCATCTCCTGCAAATCAATCCCCACCACAAGCCCGTCCTCCCCGACGAGCTTCTCGGCCACCTGCATCCACGACCCAGGAAAGCACCCAAGGTCCAGCACCCGGTTCCCCTTTCGGATCAGACTACGCCGTTTCTGGATCTCCAAAAGCTTGTACGCCGATCGCGCGGCATAGCCCTCGCGTTTGGCCATCTTGAAATACTTATCGTGGAGTTTGCGTTGTTGAGCCATAGTCGGGGATAGTACGCTCAACAACGGTCATTAGTGAGGCATTAGTGAGGCATTAGTGAGGCACTTCTTTGACCGCATTGCGGTTCCACGACGGCACCCGGATCACAATCGGCCCGTCCCCCACAACCTCGCACTGGCACGCCAAGCGTGAATCGATCTGGAGCCCCGGTGCCTCTTCGACGCGATCCTCTTCATCTTCCTCGGCCTCGGTCAGCGAATCCATCCCCTGCTCGACATACACATGGCAGGTCGAGCACGCGCAGACCCCGCCACAGGAGTGTTCGATGTTGATGTGGTGCCGAAGAGCCAGATTCAGCAAATGCTCACCTTTGGCGGCCATCAGCTCATGCTCGGCCTTGTCGGAGCCGTCCTCGTTGAGTTCTTCGGGATTCTCGAGGATGATCCGGACTGGAACGGTCTGAGGGCCAATATTGTCGTCTTCATGAAAGTGCATATGTCAGGTTCTCCGTCTGTATTGGCTTCCCTGCAGCCAAGACTCTAGGATAGACGCTCAATCAGCTTCGCGCTGTGCTACAGGAACCCAGATGGACCAGAACACCCACGCACCAAATCCAGACCCCGCACTCTCAAATACCTCGATTATCGAGCTCACTATCCTTGCGCCCGCCCACAATGAAGAAGAGAATGTTGATCTCCTCATTGAAGAGATCGAAGCCGCGATTGAGCCGCTGGGAATCAGCTTCGAGTTCATCATTGTGGACGACGGTTCCACAGACTCTACCAAGTCCAAAGCCCTCGCCCACCAAACATCCCGCCCCTGGGTTCGGTGTGTGTCGATGACGGGCACACCCAAGGATTCAGGCAACGGGCAGTCCGCCGCGTTCCATGCCGGGTTCCGGGCAGCGCGAGGCCAGTTGATCGCAACACTCGACGCCGACCTCCAGAACGACCCCGCAGACTACCCCGCAATGCTCAAACTTCTCGAATCCTCAAATGCAGACTTCGTCCAAGGCGACCGCTCCGCAGCACGCAGCCAAGGCGATGCCAAGATCCGCCAGATCGGTTCATGGGTCGGACGCAAGTTCCGCCTCATCGTACTGGGCGACACCATCACCGATACCGGATGCTCGCTCCGAATCATGAAGCGAGACATCGCCCTCCGGCTGCCTCTTGAGTTCAAAGGCGCTCACCGGTTCATCCCCGCAACGGCCCGCCATCTGGGCTACACCGTCGTCGAGATGCCCGTCGCCCACCGCAACCGACACGCCGGCACCCCCAAATACGGCATGGGCATCACCAAACGCGCCATCCCAGGCCTGGTCGATCTCTTTGCGATCCGCTGGATGCGCAGCCGCCGCCGACCAGTGACCTCGGTTGAAACAACACAAGACCAATCCCCACCAATTACAACCAGAACCCCGTCACCCGAATCCACCGAGACCCAGAACGCATGAAACCAGGCCCAATCATCGCGATGATCGTCCTGGTCTTCCTCGGCATGTGGCTCGTCCTCCAGCCAGCACTGGCACGCTCGGCAACCGATATCACCATCTCCGTAGGTGCCATCGAGATCATGCTCGACCGCACCGAGACCGCCGACGGGCTACTCCACTACAAAATCATCGCCCCCGAACCACTGCGATCCTCCAAGGCCTACGACCCGATCGAACTCGACGCGTTCATCTCCCTCCAGATCGAAAAATGGAACGCCCGCCCCGCGTTTGAACGCCACCTGCTGGGCTTCTTCAACATCACCACCTGGGGCACCTTCTGGTGGGTCATGATCGGGCTCATCGGACAATCCGCGTTCTTTGGACGCATGTTTGTCCAATGGATCATCTCTGAGCGATCACAAATATCCACCGTCCCCGAAATCTTCTGGTGGTTCAGCTTCATCGGAGGCATCTGCCTCTTCACCTACTTCGTCTGGCGTGTCGATATCGTCGGAGTCATGGGTCAGTCCACCGGGATCGTCATCTACGCCCGAAACCTCCGCCTGCTCCACAAACAAAGAAAACGGCAACAACCCAACACTCAACCATCTGTACCTGAACAAACTAGCACCTGAAAAATCTGTCACCTGAACAACAGGATATACCAATGCACATCTGGATCGACAACACCCAACTCACCGACGCCCAAGACCTCAACGCTGCGATGGATATGGCGCGCGACCACGCCGACTCCACGGGGCGACTAATCGTCGATATCCTCGTCGATGGCCAACCCGCACCCGATGAAATCTTCGACGAAGAGCCCGAAGGGTTTGGTAATATCAGCGAACTCCGCTTCACCACCGCCGACACCAACGCGCTGATCGTTGAAGCGGCACAAACCGCAATCGAGTCGATCGAACTTCTCAGGGCCGACCATGATGCGGGCTCCAAACAGATTCGATCAGGCGACATCCCAGACGCGATGGAAACCATACGGTCGATCCTTGAGGGTTGGCAGGCGATGCGGGACATCGTTGACCACATTACCCAGATTGCCAACATCGACCCCAAGACCCTGAAGGTCGGCGACCAACTCGGGTCCGAGATCATTGATTCGTTGTTAAAATTGCTCTCAGAAGTGGGAGAAACACTCCAAAACGAAGATTGGTCTTCGCTTGGGGATGTAATCGAGTATGATTTGAATGAGTTGACCGTCAAATGGTCGGCGATGTTGTCGGCCTTGATTGTGGCCGTGAAGTCATCCTGATCCGTTCAAATCACTGCAACGGGCCGGTCTGTTTGTAGAAAAAGGAACGAGTTCAGTCGTGTCATCCATCCTCAAGACATCCGGGATCGAGGCTCCGTCGAGCCCCAATGAGATCGACACGATGATGGATCACGCCAGTGAATCCCTCGCCGCCGGCTCCTCCCTCCACGCCTCAATGCTCTGCCGCGATGCCCTCCAACTTGCCCGATCCCGAGGCGACTTTGAGCGCATGAGCCGTATTTGCATGCCCCTGCTCGAAGCCCAGCGCGGAGTCCGTCTCGATGCCTTGGCCGCCGGCCCTGCCAAACTGATCTCTTCAGGCGATGATCTTTCGGGACTCCCCGAAATGGGTTGCTACCTCTTTGCCCCGATGCTCGTCGGTGCCGATGCCCGCCAGTTCCGCGCCGCGGCCAATATCGCGGGCGTGCCAGTATTCGTCCTCACGCGCGAGCCCCAAATGTCCAACGGCCTCTGGCCAATCTGCGGCGTCGGAGAACGCGTCGTCCGGGTTAGAATCCAACCTCCGAATAATCAAGATGTGATCGATCCCCAATGGTTCAACTACGCCAGCGAGCAACTCGGCGACCAAGCGATCGAGGATGCCAACAACGCCGCCGAGCCCAACGACCCGGCCGCATGGCGCGTTGATGATCTGCTCGATCGTCTTGACGCGTGCCCGGAGCATGAGAAATTCCTGATGGCTCTGGCGTCCGCCTGCCGCCAAGCCATGGCGATGCCGATCCCGACCATCGTCCGCCGGCGCGCACTCATCAACGATCCCTATTCGTTCTAGGCTGTGTCTGATGGCTCTTGGCTTCTTGGTAGAACGGGCTTCCAGCCCGTCTTCTTATCCTTCGTTCCAAAAAAACGGGCTAGAAGCCCGTTCTACCGGAAGAGAGCGAGTCGTCAGACACGACCTAACTTGCATCCCGTGGTAGGGTCTCAATGATATTCCGCACAATCGCGTCGGCATCAATCAGCTCCGCCGTCGCCTCAAAGTTGAGCATGATCCGGTGACGCAAGGCGGGCAATGCCGCCCGCTGAATATCCTCAATCGACACCGTCGCCCGCCCATCAAGCAATGCCCGGCATTTGCCCGCGAGCATCAAGGTCTGGGCCGCGCGTGGTGAGGCCCCAAGATGCACAAACCGCGACACCATCGGCGTAGCGAACTGCCCGTCAGACAACTCCCCGCGCGGATGCGTCGAAAGCACGCACCGGATCGCATAATCCTGCACATGAGGCGCGACGGGAACCCGTCGAACGAGTTGCTGATGCTTGATCAACTGAGCCGCATCAAGCACCTTGTTGATTTCAGGCTTTGCACCACCGGTCGTAAGAGCAACGATCCCGCCCATCTCTTGGCGCGAGGGGTACCCAACGCGGAGTTTGAAGAAGAACCGGTCGAGCTGTGCTTCGGGGAGTGGATAAGTTCCTTCCTGCTCTATCGGGTTCTGGGTCGCCAGTACAAAAAATGGTTTGGGAAGTTGATGTGTCATCCCCTCGGTGCCGCCGATGGTGACGGTGCGTTCTTGCATCGCTTCGAGCAGCGCGGATTGCGTCTTGGGCGTCGCGCGGTTGATTTCGTCGGCCAGGACGATATTGGCAAAGATCGGGCCGGGCTGGAAGCGGAAGGTCCGCCTGCGATGCCCGTTCTCATCTTCGACCTCATCGACAATCGTCGTCCCGGTGATGTCGGCGGGCATCAGGTCGGGCGTGAACTGGACGCGCCCGAAGCTCAGATCGACCGCTTGGGAGATCGTCCGCACGAGCAAGGTCTTGCCGATGCCTGGCACCCCTTCGAGCAGCGCGTGGCCCCCGGCAAAGAGGCAGGTCAGCAGATCCTCGACGGCCTGGCGTTGTCCGATGACCGCTTTGGCGATCTCTACTTGAACGGCTCTAAAATCAGCTCGAAACCGATCGGCGGCCTGCTGGGTCTCTTGTGTATTCATACCGCCGCCTTGATTGACCATCGTTTCACTCATTCCACATCATATCCCATTATTTTCCCCCATCCCCCCCAACTCTTCTCTGTGCCCTCTGTGGTACATCTTTTTCAGCCATGAAAAAACCGACCCAGACTGGTCTGGATCGGTCATTCAAGAGGCCGCAGTGGGATTCGAACCCACGATTGGCTTTCGCACAACGGATTTGCAATCCGTCCCCTTAGTCCACTCGGGCACACGGCCTTACCTCGTCCCCCGCTCAAACAAACAAACAGGGGAAGGTGACGATAGAACACCCCCCCTCCAAAGGTCAACAACACAGGCCCCAAAGCACGATAGGATATACAGAAGCTCGCATTCTCAATACCCAGCAGGACCCCAATGCAGACCATCCCACAAGCCGCCATCCTGACCCTGATCGCTGGATCCACCTTCCAATCGCCCGCCCGCGCCCAAGACGCCGCCTCAGCCGACGAGCCCAAGCACCAACAAGTCATCATCATCGATCCCTCTCAGGACCATCTCCCAACCATGGGGACCAATCAGACACCCATAGAGCCCACCGCTTCGGGGGTCTCAACACCGCATCAGACCGGGCTCACGCAAGGCCAAGACTGGATGCAGGTGGTCAACAACACCATCGGGTCAGTCACCAAGCCCTCGGCCTTAGCTGAAGGTTCATTCGTGCTGGCAAGAACAGGTCGATTGGTCCCAGCACCCAATGATCGCATCATCTTCGTGCCCGCGCCCGACCAACGCCTACCCGGCGAAGGCCCGGTCTTGCTGCTCCCGTGCGCCACGCTTCAAAGCCTTGAAAATGTATGGGCCAATCAGCCCGTCACGGTTTCTGGTGAAATCCTGACCTATCACGGGCGGAATCAGTTGCTCATCTCTGATTACTCGCTCGGGCTGACAGAAGCCCGTCAATCCTCGCCCCAGAAACCCGATGACCAACAAACAGACCCGGAAGACCAGCAAGAACAACCAATATTGCCCGATTCATCGCCCGAAGAACCCAAACCGGGACTCGATGAAGACCCCGATGTCATGGATCTGCTCAAAGAACTGGATGCCGAGAATGACACCTACCCAGGATCAGAAGCCCAAGACCAGATATCCAAACCGAGAAACTCCAGACTCAAAGGCCAGCAATCAAACCAACTCCAAATCGCACCGCCAACACTCGGACCCGGCTTGCGAGAAGGCACGCTGCTGGTGCGTCGCCCGGCCAGGCTCGATCGCGCAGCCGACGGATCATGGATGGTAATCTTCGACAATGACGACCAAACCTCCCCAGGCGGAATCGAACTGACAGTCCTCCCATGCTCGCTCTTGATGACCATGGAAAGACAAGCAATCCAGTTTGGAGACAACGCCCGGTTTGTCGTCTCCGGACGCATGTATATCCACAACGGACGAGGCTACCTGCTCCCAACCTTCTATCAACGCCTGCGAACCTCAGACATCAAGCCTTGGCAATAACCCCCCCTCACCCCCCCTCACCCCTCCCCCTCAAAGTGAGGTTCACTCAAAACACGCACTCGGTTCAAGGGTGCCACTACTCGCATTCTTATGCGCAGTAGTGTCTTCGATTACTCATCAAACTTGCCAAATGAAGACACTACTGCGCCGAAGACGGCGAGTAGTGGCACCCGACCAATCTATCATTTGCAGATTTATCCCGGAGCGTCGTGGCGGGCCATTGGGTGCGATGGTGCGGACTCTGTATGTGTACCTTCGACTGGGGAGAACCGTGAGCCGTACATTGGAATCTTATGATTCACCACAGCACGACCGAACATCGACGCAAGCACCTTACGGCCGATCAGGATCACAACCAGCATAAACGCGTTGGCACCCAGCATCGGCAGTACCCCGGTCCAGCCCATGTGCACCATGATCGAGGTGACGACAATCATCAGCATCCCAGCGGGGATCATCGCGCCCCAGCCGAGCATCATGACCTGGTCGTAGCGGATGCGGGGGATGGTCCACCGCAATGCGATCGCCAAACACACCAAGAGCATGGTCTTGCCGATAAACACGCCGAACTTGAGCAGCACCGCGAGGATGCCAGTTGATTCAGCACTCAACGCCCCGACCAATGGCAGGTCATAGCCGCCAAGGAACAAGAGGACAAAGAACGCGCTGCCGGTCACGAGGTGGAGGTATTCGGTCAGCGGGAATAGGAGATACCGCATCGAGGAGTATTCGGTGTGGTAGCCGCCAACGAGTTCCTGCTCGGCCTCGGCATTATCAAACGGAGCACGCCCGGCTTCGGCAAGCACGCAAATGTAGAACAGAATCGCCGGAAGCGGGAGTGACAAGATCAACCAACCCGATTCACGCTGGTGCATGATGATCTCGTTGGGCATGAACGATCCGGCAATCAGCAAGCAGCACAGGAGTGCAAGGCCCATCGGGATTTCATACGAGATCATTTGTGCCGTGGCGCGGAGCCCGCCGAGCATGGAGTATTTGTTGTTGGAGGCCCAGCCTCCGAGGGTCACGCCATAGGCACCGACTGATGCCACTGCCAAAAGATAAATGATCCCGACGGAGACCTCGGCCCCCGCAACGGCGACGGTCTCGCCTCCGATGGTGCCAATCACGGGCAGGGTCATCTCTGGAACCGATACATACCCGCCCCAAGGGAGGATCACAAAGGTAATCAGTGCAGGAACAACGGCGATCATCGGAGCGAGTGTGAACAAGACCTTGTCGACATTTGGTGGTGTGTAGTCTTCTTTGGTGACGGCTTTGATCCCGTCAGCGAGCACCTGACCCAGTCCCAGCATCCCCTTGAGCGGGGCTAGGAATGCGAGCCCGAAGTCGAAACCCGCGCGGTTGGGACCGATGCGGTCTTGGATGTACGCCGAGAGCTTTCGCTCGATCCAGATCGAAATCGCCGCACATCCAAGCACGGCATGAACACCGACTCCGAGGACAATCAGCGAGACCAAAAACTGTGTATCAATAAGATCGGTAAGGAAGTCGGTCATGGTGCCTCTAC
>JAESRA010000101.1 GCA_016764895.1 Phycisphaerales bacterium
GCCAGATAAAGCAGCGAACTCCTCGGGGGCCAGATTGCCCAAGGCGCTGTGGGGTCGGTCAGTATTGTAGTGCAGTCGCCATGCTCGGACTTTCTCCTTGGCATCAGCCAAACTCAGGAACCAGTTTTCATTCAAACACTCCGCTCGGCATCGTCTGTTGAATGCCTCAATAAGTCCGTTATCCGTGATTACTTTGGGGGGATGATCAGTAACTCACCACAAAGGTTGGCGAATCCTCCGGCCGTGAACTCCGCCGGTCGTAGAGCTTTGTGGTGCTGATATTCGCATGGCCGAGCCACTGTTGCACAAACGCAATATCCGATTTGTTCTCCAATGCATTGGTCGCCGCTGTTGCCCGCAGCGCGTGCAAGCACAATCCCTCCATCGTGATCCCGGCCTTTACCGCATATTTCTTGAGCATCTTGTACACCCCGTCCCCGGTGATAGACTCATGCAGTTTCCCGGTTCGATTATTAACGATTGGCCGAAACATCGCCCCCCATCGATCCTCAAAGTGCCCGGCCACGGTCAGGTATTCTTGCAGTGCCGAGAGCGCCGCCGGATGCACCGGCACATACCGAGTCTTTGACCCCTTCCCAAACACCCGGAAATGCATCACGCCGCGTCGTTCGGTGAGATCCCCAACCCGCATATCCGCGAGCTCTGTTCTTCGGAGTGCATGAAAGAGATACACCGACAAGATCGCCCGATCCCGCGTGGCTTTGATCGAGTCTCCTTCGGGTGCTTTGAGCAGTTTACGTGCTTGGTCGTCTGACAACGCCGGTGTCTTCCCCTCATTGTTGTCGGCTGCTGGCCGCTTCACACCCCCGACCGGATTGTGGGGCACGGCGTTCTCGTTGCAGAGATGATCGAAGAGTGACGAGACCGCCGCCAACTTCCTCCTGATCGTCGCCGGAGCCAGCTCACGGGCTTCGAGGGTGCCCCGCCAAGCGATGATGTGTGCCCGAGCAACATCCCGAAACTCATCAGGGTGCTCGATGCCAACGAAAGCGACGAACTCCCCAACATCGCTCTGGTACGCACGCCGAGTATTGGCGTTGTCGATGTTGGCCAACCAGATAGCGGCGGCGGGGACATCGGAGAGCTGGTGAAACTCCGAGGCGGTCAACGCCCGCGATGGATTCGGCTCTACCCGAACAATACCCATGCCTTTGTTTTCGTCCATACGGATCTCTATCGGCTGATTTTGGCGTATTTGTGTATTGATAATGTATTTTATCAAGAATAAAGTGGGCCGTTAAAATCTATCAGAATCGGTGAAAAAAGCACCGCCATTTCGGCGATGCTTTTAGCTTGGACATGATTATTATTCGTTCAGCTTATGGTGCTGAGCTCTTCAAAGACATCTATCGCGAGCGCGATTCCATCTTCACCGCTCCCGATATCTAAAAGATCATTGAATGTTTCAGTATCCAGGATATAGATCCCGGTGCGGCCACGAGCGTTTTGCAGACTCATGAAGCTCTTTGATACAGATTTAGCAACCAACAAGGCTCCGCCAGATTGTGAATCAGCCAAGAGCTGTTGGATATTGATAGATTTCCATTTCTTGCCGTCTAGATGCTCATTTATTGTCACAATCAGTAAATTAGGGCGGCGCTCAATAGTGTTGGTGCCGTTCTGCTCGAACTTTCTTGCCTTATAGAGGACGCCTCGACTTGCAGCATTTGAGACGGTAAAAACCTCCGTATCCTCCTGTTCACAGAACTTGCTCGGTTGCTTAAAGAGTGGGTGCAGGCTAGCGGTGATACCAGCAATCACATCGAGATGAAAATCAGAGTGTGGGCTGGCGGATGATGTTCGCCCGCGAATTTCGTTCAAAGTATCTGTGATATTCAGTGGTTTTGGATTGGGCTGTTTAGCTTCGATACTGCTGTCGGTCATACATTCGCTGTTTTTTCGTTGATTTTCACGATATTTTTTGAGGATATTGTTGTCGCCCTGGGCGAACTCAAGAGCAAGATTCTTCGACCCCTTCGCGATGTCTTTCAGGAGCTCGCGGCTTTTTTGTCGAATGAGCTTGCCCTTTTTATTTCTGGGAACATCAAGATCGCGATCTCGAAGAAGCTCTGCGAGTCTTACTCCCATCCGGGGATCGCCTTGGTCTATTTGGTCCATCACAAATGTGGTAAACTTATTAGCGTCCATTGACAGTCGGTGGCATACAAGTGCTTTCGGGACGAGAACAAGGGGTTCTCCAGCGTATTCGGGCAGTTGAGCGGAATGGTCTACCCACTCAGCCTTGCTTGCGTTCCATGATTTATATGACTTGTTGTGTTTCATGGGAACGCCCCAAAGGACGCATTGTGAAGCGGTATATTGGCAAAGCAGATTCATTATCAGTTTCGTCAACATATCGCTGATGATGTCTTTGTCAATGCCATGAACAAGCATTGCGGTGACTTCAATATCTTCGATCATCCCGGTTTGAAGAGCCTTGCTTTTCTTCAGCTTGTTGTAGAAATCAACCGCGCCCTCATTTCCTAAACCAGATCCATGATCCGACCCATTGCTCCAGCCTAATCCGGTTTCTCGCGGTTCGGTCAGTGGAGCGAGCAGCAGCAGAGCTTCTGAATCCTTTTCCGCTCTTGCAAGGTCAACAACCTTTTGAAAGAAGCTGCGGACGATTGCTTTGCATTCTCTTGAGAACAAGTCGCTCTCGGTGGCGATTCGTAGTGGGTCTATGAACAGACGAAGATCGTTGCGGAGTTGGCGGTCAACAAAGTCGAGTTCGAGCTGTGTACGGTTGATTTGAAAATGTTCGCTAAATTTCATGGGAGAGAGAGTTCCTGTTCGCCCAGCACAATTGCTGGTACAAGAACTAAGTGGCAACAGGCGTGCCATGGGAGTAGCAGTGGGAGCGGCTCTGGCGCGGCCGATAATCGTGTTGAACAGCAGTGCGCACTGTTAGGCAGAAAGAAGGTGTAAGTAAGGATTGCAAAAGCTGCCAAATCATCGGGAAGACTGCCAGAATGGCAGCGTATCTAGTGTGTGCATAGACACTAAACACAAGGGAGAGGATGGTATGCAGATCTATTCGCATTGTCCACTGTTAGGGTTGCATATTTATTGATCAGGATTTACGGATGAGTTCATAAAATCTAATATAGCCCTTGACGAATATAGCTCATATGCTATACTGTATCTATGTGGGAAGTGGAATACACCGATGAGTTCGAGCAATGGTGGCTTGGACTCGATGAAGACGAACAAGAGTCGATCGCTGCGAGCGTTCGGCTGCTCGAATCCCTGGGACCTGGTTTGTCCAGGCCCCACGCGGACACTGTGAAAGGATCAGCTCATTCAAACATGAAGGAGCTGAGAACCCAGCACCAGGGTCGCCCGTTGCGGACCCTCTTCGCGTTCGATCCCACCCGTTCAGCTATTTTGCTGATCGGTGGAGACAAGACTGGGGACAGTCGATTTTACGAACGGATGATCCCTGAGGCTGATCGGTTGTACAGCGAGCATTTAGAGGAACTCAAAGACGGAGGATTACTGTGATGAAAAAGAACTTCAACGAACTCAGAAAAGGCATGGGCTCCGAGCGTGTAGCCCAAGCGGATATCCGTGCGAAAGAAATGATGGCCGAGATGCTTTTGGCTGAGATCCGTAAGCAGACTGGGCTGACTCAGGAAGAGCTCGCAGAATCACTCGGTATCAAGCAACCTTCGCTTTCGAAGCTGGAAGCACAGACTGACATACAGGTCAGCACGCTTCAGCGGCTAATCGAGGCTCTTGGTGGAAGCCTAGAGCTGATAGCTCATCTTCCAAATGGCGATGTCCGGATTACCCAGTTCATGCCCAAGGCTGGATAAAGAGCGGGCGGTATCTATTTTCCATCTTTGTTGTACTTCGGCTGCTGATTTTCGATGAGCCTGGCTTCGGACGCTCTCGCGTCTTGAATACTTGAATGCTGTTCAATTTTGACCTTTGATCCTGGAATCTCGCCTAAATGCTCGGCGATTCGATCATTTACTCTGCCGCGCTGGGCGATTCCGATGTAGTTATCCTTGCCGTTCTCGGTCTGGATCCGGTAAACGACAGGTTTGTCATTGGGCAAACTTGGGATATTGGCTTTGTTGTAGTTCGTTGTTTTCTTTGCCATGAGATATTCTCCTATTTGTATGGGGGTTGTGAAAACGGTATTCGGGCTTTCACTCGAAAACCGTGAGATTTGGAGGAGCATCCCGACGGATCATGCGCGTCGGGCCAGTTTCCAGTAGCACCCCTTTTCTGAAGAGCGGATTGGAGGAAATGTTTCCCCCTTGCTCAACGGAATCTCTCGTTCCTTTGACTTGGGTGCCGGGGTGCTGGTTCCATCCGTGTAGCCATCAAATCGGTAAACACCCGACTCATTACATTCTTGCCCGGTCTTGAAGCGGGTCGCGGTCGATACAGTCATGACCTATACTCCTTGCGGCTCAGCCGCTGTTGTTTGTAGGAGATCGAATACCTCCCTACAAATAGATACGAAGACACCTCACCCGCTTTACTTTTGTGGGCTGTTCGGCCCAGGTGAGGACATATCGTATTAAAGGGTGAGGAACATTCCGATGAATGAGGATCGGCTTTCAGCCGACGAACAGACCGAGCTCGTTTGTCTCATGCTTGATGGTGAGGAAGAAGGCATCATACGGTTGCTGCGTGCATACTCGGGGCGTGTGAATTGGCTGCTGTTGTCTCGCTACGAAGGCTTGCTTACTGAGGAAGATGTTGAGGGGATAATTCATCTATCCGCATCCAAGTTTTGGAACAGTGTGCATGATTACCCCGATGCGGGCAATCTAGGCGGTTGGTTCTTTACAATAGCTAGGAACACCGCGATTGATGTTTTGCGCGGTCTTCCTGATGGTAAGGATCGTCCGATCGAGCTGGTATTTGAACCGGAGATAAGCCCAAGAATCCCGGCGTGCTTAGACGATGACGAGACGCTGCCTCCAGAGATTGAAATGGACTTGCTTGATGAGATTGAAACATTAGGCGAGAAGCAAAAGCTGGTTATCAAGGCGGATATGGCAGAGGGAGGAGAAGCAGATGCTGAATGGCTTGCTCAACAACTTGGCATCCCGAAGCAGCATGTTTACTCATACCGCAATAAGGCCCACGCGGCTCTCAAGAAACGAATGGAAAGGCGTGGCTACATGTCCCAGGCACAGAAAGTAAACAAATGAGCAACAAAGATTCATCTTTGAAGCGGATTCTGGGACAGCTTCAGAAGGGAGCTGGGCTTGCACCGCCAACGCTTGACGAAGCAGAGGCGCTTATGGCGGGAGCAGAAGAAACCGCTATTGAAGATTCTCGCCTTCTCGGTATTGCAGACGCAGTGGTTAGTGGCAAGCCACTCGACTGCCCCAAAGAACCATTTGATCTGTGGTTTGAAGCCGATGCTACGAGTATGAATGATTGTGAGCAGCTTGTTCTCAATCGCAACAAAGGCGATCTCGATAGTGAATCCAAGAAAACAATTCGAAATGCCGAGAAGAAGGCGCTTGGCAAGACAAGGACAAAATTAGATTGGCTGGCGAGGCAGACCCGTCTTGATCGAGCGTGCCAAGCTGCCGAAGAAATCGTTATGGGCCAAGTGGCCCCAATCGATCCTTTGGCTGTAGCTGTATCTGAGGGCCGGAACCTATTACGGATTCAAGGTGAAGACTTTGGTGATGCATTCGATGGGCAACTCAAATACCATCACTCCCATCAGTGTTTTTTAATGCTCTACAACACGAAATACGACGGCAGTGTTCAGGATTCCCATCACCCTCGTACTCGCTTTTCAATCGGGCATGAACTTGGGCACTATTTTCTGGACAAGCACCGCGCTTTCCTCATGGGGGGCGGTGAACCACACCAGTCTCGAAGTGAGTTCAAGAACGACGACATAGTGGAGCAGGAGGCTGATGCATTTGCGGCGGGCTTGTTGATGCCTAGCGAGCTGGCACGCCCATTGGTCAACGAGGATAATCTTTCGATTCCCTTGATTCAGGAGCTCGCGTCAGTTTTTAATCTCTCTCTTGTAAGTACATCTTTGAAAGCAGTACAACTTTCTGATTTTCCATGTGCGGTGGTTGGTATTCGTCAAGGATTGGTGTGTTGGTGTTTCTGCTCGAAGCCATTGATTGATACAGGATTCTACCCGCCCGAAAAACGAGCTCCGAAGTCGAACTCTGCCCTGGCGGCATCCAGTGCCTTTGATGCCGGTGACGGTGTTGCTGAAAGTGGTTCGTCATATACCAAGCATTGGTTTAGGACATACGATCGCAACGACCTTGAAAACCTGCATGTGGATGAACATTATCTGCCGGTGAGGTCTATGGGAATTCTCATCGTTTTGTTGACGATCCCAGAGGACGAGTTGGATTTTAAAGTAGGTGAATAGGTATCAACCTACACCAAGAATCCAGTCTGCCGCCCGCTGCCCGGCACCCGCCGCTTGAACAACGAGCTTTTTGTCGCCCCTGAGCTTCTTTCTCCAGCTCTCGATGTAAGCCGCTGACTGCTCGATGGTCGGAGGGCTGATCCCGGCGGCGGCCGCGAGGAACGCTGAGCCCATTTCTGCCACCAACTCTTCACGGGAGTAATCAGGTGATCCGAACGCAGCGACCTTCGTGTCGATCCCGCGATCGAGCCGCGTGCTGTGCCCTGTTGAATGGACGAGCTCGTGGAAGAGCGTTGCGTAGTAGGATTCTGTGCTGATGAACTCGCGGGGATCGGGCATCCGCACCAGGTCATTGGCCGGTTTGTAGAGTGCCTGGTTGCCTTGGTGCTCGATGAGGGGTGCATCTTCGTACCCATCGACGATGGACATGGCTTGGTAGATCGGCTCGAAGGGCACGGGCTCAGAGACGGGTTCTGGAGCAGATGGGAGTTCCAACCCCTCGCATTGCTCGGCGTTGAACACTTTGTATTGGCGCATCACCGGCACCTTGATCGGATCGCCGGTTTTCTTGTCTTCGGTTGCGTACTGCTTCCAGAAGATGACCAATGACCCCTTCTCGCCCTTTCGGACATGGGCATCGCGGGCCTTGGCCTGCTTGAAGGTCAGCCAGTAGGGCGAGTCGTAGCCTTCGAGCATCGCCGTCACGGCCAGCAGGAACACATTGATCCCCCGGTAGTCATTGCCCGAGATCAGGTTCTTGGGAAATCCACCATTCCCGCTGCTGAATGGCTTTCGCCACGGCACCGTGCCTTGATCGAGGAGTTCGAGTATGCGATCGGTGATCGCTTGATAGATGTCGAGTGCCATGATTCGCTGCCCTGCGTTGTTGTCATTGCAGGAGGCATGACACAGATCAAGGCGTTATGTCAAGCACAATCGACTCAGGGCGCATTCAGAAACACTCTCGTTGCATCCTAAAGCCAATCCTGAAGCGGTTGACACACAAACAACAGCACTCTCTCGCCAACCCCAACCCACTTACCTTCCCTACTGCCCGACTTGATTCGTGCCGGCTACGACATTTGTACCTGGTTCACCGATTCCATCGGTTCGGTTTGCACCGCTGCGTCCCTTTACCCCCTGGCACTGGGTGAGGGGTAAAGGCGACGGTCGCCGCATCCCGAACACGAAAGGAAATCTATCATGAGTACATCAAACAAAAAACCAGTGGACACGATCAGAGACGGGAGCTTGCGAGCAGTGATTTGGGCGAACTTCGGGGAGAAAGGCACCTTCTACAGTGTGCAGCTCACCCGCTCCTATCAGGATGCAGAGAGCAACTGGCACGAGAGTGACAGTTTCACAAACTCCCAACTTCTCCGCGTTGCTCGATTGGCACACATCGCCTACGACGAGATCCTGATCCGCCGCAGCAACGACAAGGCTCAGGCGAAGGGAGGTGAATCATGAGCCGCCCAACCCCGCAATCAACGCCACCATCCTCAGATGCCCTCTTCTCACTCTCCAACAAGATCGAGGTGTTCAAGGAGGCCGAAGCCGGTGAGCTGAGCACCGAAGAATGGGATGGCCTCAATGAATACGAGATTATGCTTCGTACAGCGGCCAACATCATCACCGGCGTAGCGGTTGATTCATACCTCATCGAGATGGTGAAGGATGCCGGAGAGATCCTGAAATCAACCCGCGAAAGCATCGCCGATCGGCGATGATTCCGACATTCCCCCGAAGCCCGTCCGTTCCAGGACGGGCTTTTTCTGCGACAAGATGAAATTGGTGTTTTTCAATCTTTGATTACTGGTATTGTCACACCGCCATGTTTTCCTCGTTTTATCACGATTAATCCGCCCCCATTCATTTGGTCAAGCAGGGCCTTGAAGTCAAACGCTTTATAGGTTGAGAATTCAGTTTCGATCGCAACCGTGAGGTTTGGGCGGGATAACTTCTTGCCGCCTGCAAGATGTTGAGTGATTGCAATGGCAACCTTCTTCTTATTTGCACGCCAGCGGTTGGCTCTTGCGACTTGGCGATATCTAACGACATACGGATTTCGATCAAACTCTTGTCTCAACTCCCTTTCTAGAGTGATTACGCTTCTATAAGGAGCATGAATTTTCCCGGAGAGGTCGCTCATAATTGATTGGGTGTTGGCAGGAGCGGATTTTGAGCTTTTCTTTTTCGTTTGCCGATTTCGTGCTTTATTGAGTGTGAGCAAGCGGCGTTTTCCCAATGCTTCTGCGTACCCAAATTCCAAGGCAACATTGGCATTTGATCCCGTCAGATCAAAGATTGTGCTCGCACTTCTGTCGATTTCAATCTTTATACTTCCCCACAAGTCTTGTGCGTCGTAGGTTGTATTTCGACCGAAAATTATCCAATGCACTGGATATTCGTCTTTCAAGTTCTCTAGCGCATCCTCAAATTGCGGTCGGATTCTTTGCCAAGGAACGCCAATAAAGATCTGGTTTTCAATCACGGTCGCTGAGTTTGACATGTGTTCTCTTTGGTTGGCGGTGATGGGAGATATGGATTCCCAAAAGTTTAGCACCACTCCCGCATCAACACTTCTTTTGCTACCTGGTCTCCGCCGCTGCGTCCCTTTGCCCCCTGCCCTTGGTGAGGGGCAAAGGCGACGGTCGCCGCATCCCCAAACCGATGCACAAAAGGAGCATTTCAATGAACGATCAACTCACACATGCAAATCTTCGCCATTTCTCAGGCGATCTCGAACGCACCCGGCACCCACTGGCCCGCAGGGTGATCTACACCCCAGGGGTGAAGTTCGTGGCCGAACAAGGCGAGGCATATTGGCTCATCGACGAGCTGGCATTCACCATCGTCGGCGGTGAGATCCAGAATGCGGGTCAATCCGATCCGCGTATCCTGGAACTCCACTTCTGGCGATTGGATGTGAAAGACAATACCGCCACCCTGACGGCTCGGGCCGACAGCGATGTGGAGCCGTTCTACACCAAGGTAATCCCGTTCACGGACTTCCCGCTCGATTACATCGATATATGGGCGGCATTTGATGGCGAGCACTGGACGCTCTATCTGCCATCGGAGCACTGAGATCTATCTACAACAAAGGCCCGCTCAAAATGAGCGGGCCTCTTTCATGCTGGCTTGTTTGTGCTGTCCTAAACCGGTTCAGGCAGGCACTTGACGAGCTTGGCCGCCGCTCGGGTGATGGTGTAGTTCGGTGTACCTTGTGAGTTAAAGCCATACCCCAGCAGGTTGAGGGCCACGAGGGTCTCCATATCATCAACGAAGAACCGTGAATCCTCAGGTGCGTAGTTCTCGCCGCCTTCCCTGGGTATGAGAGCAACACCGCTTCTGTCGTTGTGTTCAATCGCCATCGAGGCACCAGTGGCATCAAACCACCGAAGGATCTCGATCGCCTGGTCGGAGAGCCCGGCTGTTGGATCGATGCTCTTGACCAGCTCCCCCCACTCATCCGTGGAACCCAGAATGAGGGAGAGCATGGTTTCGAGCCGGTCGAAGCGTTCGACGAGCTCGTCGTGCCCATCGCTCAGCAGGTGCTCGATGGCGAGTGTGAGCTTCTGGTTGGATTCGAGCATCGCAATGGCTTCGGTGTGCTCACGCCGCCGGAGCCACTCAATGTACTCCTGGAGCGTGGCTTGGGTCTGGGCTTCCTCACGGCCCCTTCGCTCCTGGAAGAAGGTCGCCATAAGGCCAAAGACCGAGCTGATTGATGCCATTGTTGCTGGTTCCATGAGATGCTCCTGAGCTGCGTAATGCGCATTCTATCAGCACTGGTATCTGATGAGCAAACAGGTCATCTACGGGTCACATGATCCCCTCTGATCGAGCGTCAAGTGAGGGGTGCTTGGGGTGACATACGGAAACTATTTGTTTCACGCCTATACTTATGGTAAACTGGGGTTATGGAGGATAGCCAGATATGTATTTCGTACCGAAATACCTGCCCCAAACCCGCCGTTGGCGTGTTTATTGGCAGTCTGGCCAACGGTTTCACCCGTTGGATCGTGACCAAAGAACGGCTGTCTTTGGATGCAGCGAATGCTCACAGTGCCCACCACCGCTCTCGGCAGATGGGTGGGCAAGTGAGCCGGAACCCTGGCGGATGTTCAGGGTTCCAAGAGGGCCGACGGGCAGAAGAAAGGAGCACCACCGATGACATCGACACCCCCCAAACCGCCAAATCCGTCTCAATCATCCCGTGGTGGTCGGCCCAAGAAGCAGAAAGACGAGCGGCGCATCGCATCGACCCGCACCGATCTGACCCTGGCTGAAAAGCAGTTCATCCGCGAACAATCCCACCTCGCCGGTCTGAGCGAGGCGGCGTTTGTTCGTAAACGGGTGCTGGGTCTGCCCGTCGTGGTGCCTAAATCCTACGCCGATGCTCGATTGCTCTATGAGCTTAATTCTATCGGAATCAACCTCAATCAACTGGCCCGGAATGTCAATAGCGGGCGCGAGGGCATTCACGCCGTCGATTGGAATATGGTGCTCAAAGACCTTCATCGGGTGCTCGAAAAAGTCGGAAACTCCTTCGATGATTAATGTCATTCACAGCAACGGAACCAGCTTCAAGGGTCTTATGGCCTACCTGATGCACGACAAGGATGCTGCTACATCCGAGCGTGTCGCTTGGACGCATACACACAATCTGACCACCGAAAGCCCCGAGCTTGGGTGGAAGATTATGGCGGCCAGTGCGATGCACCAGGCGGATCTCAAACGCGATGCCGGGATCAAGAACACCGGTCGTAAGTCCAAAGATCATGTGATGCACTACACCCTCTCTTGGCACGCAGACGAGCACGGAGAACTCACGCGGGCCGAGATGCTGCAAGCGGCATTGGCCTCGATGACCTACATCGGCACCAATGAAGGTGACAGGATCGGCAAGAAGAAAAAGGCATTGCGGACGCAGCACGCCGATGAACACCAGGCGATCATCGTGTGCCATGAAGAGGGGCCGGATAAACAACCCCATGTCCACATCATGCTCAATCGGGTACACCCAGAGCACGGGGTGATGCTCCCGGATTCAAAGGATTACGAGAAGCTTTCGGCCTGGGCTTTAGAGTATCGCCAGGCCCAGAACAAGGAACACTATTGCCCAGAGCGGGTAAAGAACGCGGCGGCTCGTGCCCAGGGGTACATGACCTCTCACCATCGGAAATCCCGCAACATGTATGAGTTGGAGCAGGAGCAGCTTGGGGCAGAACCCAACTCCCGCAAAGCCACCCTGCTCGATCAGATGAAGCGGCGGGCGGCCCAACTCAAATCAACATCAGTAGATCAGAAGCAGCGGCACAAGGATGCGTTTCGTACGCTCGAAGATGAGCATGTAAACGCCGAAAAGCTCGAACGGGCACGGCGGGCCGAAGAAGTAAGAGCGGCCAAGGCGGAGATCATGGAAGATTATCGCCCACAGATGGACGAACTCGGAGATCGGCAAGCGGCGGAAATGGCCTCCTTTGAAGAGGCAACGAATACCCTGCGTGGACGAGTGACCAACTCATGGCAAGCATTGAAAACCAAAGAGTGGATGACGGATATCCGCCAAAACTCACTCCAAGCAATGGGACAGGCGTTTCAGTTGGCGTTCTCATCGGGGATGCAGCAGCAGGCCCTCGATGAGTACCACAGTAAAGAACAATCACGGCTTGAAACACAACGCAGGCAGAAAGAAGAGGAAGCGGCCCGTCAGCACCGTGCTGATGAACAGGCACGGCTCGAAGAACGGCGGCGGCTCTATACGCTCGCTAGAAACGATTTGACGCTCTCCCAGGACATGGACAAAGCGAAGCTGAAAGCCGAATGGAACGAGTATGCGAAAGATCGCTTGGCCGTCAAATCTGAGGGCGAGCGGGAAGTCAAAAATACGAACGATCAGGAGCAGAAGACGGAAGCCCCTGGCATCACCGCTCCACCTGAAACCCAAAGCGAGCCGCTCAAACCTGAGTTTGATCAAGTTTCTAGGCCACCAGCGGAACAAACCGGTGAAGATGATCGTAGAGCGTTGGAGTCATTCCTGGAGAAAAACGAACAGCAGAATAGCCCAGACCAAGACCAGGGCAGTGACCGCGATATCACTGATTGAGACAGTTCAAAATGCCCGGACCACCGAAGAAACATAGAATATAGAGCCAGTCGGTTATTTGGTTCCCGGAGAGTAGATAAGTGCATGGAGAGATCGTCAACCAGATGCAGCGATGGATGCCGTTGGGCGTGCGCGATTTCCTCACCCTTCGCGCGGATGGATTGGGTCTTGATTTCTGGCATCCGGGAGTCTTCTACCCCTTTCTGATTCTCTTCTTTTATGTGCTCGTCGCAGCATTACGAACGGTATGGGTAATCATGGCTCGCCAGTTTGGGCTTTACAATCCCGCACACTACAGATGGTGGCCCAGAATACCTTGGCGGATGTGCCTCTCGCCAGTGGTGTTCATCCGGCGTTGGCTTCGTGAGCGTCACATGGGACGCAAGCAGACAGCGGGATGGGCCAGCCCGATCGAGCGTTTGTTCTTGATGTTCCGGCCCGGTGATGTTTTCATCGGTCGGTTGCGTGTCTTTGGCATTGGGTTTTTCATGCCGATCGGTATCCGTACCCGGCGGCATTTGGTCATGATCGCGGGCACCGGTGCGGGGAAAACAACTTCGTTGATTTCGATGCTCGGTCTCCACCGAGGAAATGCCTTTGTGGTTGACCCAAATGGGCAGATCGCCCGTGCACTCATGCGGAGATGTGGAAAAGGTGGTCATGGCATCCTGGGGAAAGGTGGCCGAGCGATGGCCCTTGATCCCAAGGAGCAGCTTGGCCGACCATCGGCGTGTTGGAATGCGTTTGATGAGCTGCACGAAGCCGAGAAGCGTGAAGGTATCGACTCGGTTCCTGAGTTGGCGGCAGTGATGGCGTTGTCATTGGTGCAACAGGATAGCCAATCACAACCCTTCTTCTCGAATGCGTCCCGCGAGTTTGTTTCGGCGCTCATTCTCTACATCTACGCCGAGCAGCCACGGCAAGACCAAAACATCATTCGACTCCGCCATCTTCTCACCTCTGGGCTTGAAGGCGGCCCTGCGAAAGTGGGAAAGCGTGTGTGCACTCCGTTCGACTACTTGCTCTTCAAAATGAGCGAGTGCAAGGCGTTTGATGGGATTATTCAGGACGGCATCGCATCGGTCGCTAACGCTGCGGGCAGCCCTGATAAGCTCGGTCAACTTCTTTCGTCGGCACGAACACAGACCGCCTGGCTTGATCTCCCGCGTATCCGCCGGATTTCAATGCGGTCGGACTTTACACTCGATGAACTTAAATCTGGTGACCTTAGTTTGTTCTTAGTGGCACCGGTGTCCGATGTCCAGGACACACTCTCACCCTGGTTTCGTCTGATTACCGTGTTTGCCCAGCAGACCTTTGAGCGTATCCCAGGGCGGCCAAAGTATCCCACACTTTTCGCCATCGACGAGATGCCCTCGTTGGGCTATATCAAGGCGTTTGATACCGCCGCACCCGTCATGAGAAAATATGGGATTCAGTTGCTCGCCATCACACAGGATATTGAAAAACTTCGGGAAGCCTACCCCAAAACCTACGGAGGTTTTCTTGGCAGTGCGGATGCGGTTGTCTGGATGGGCACCAATCACGATGAGTCGCTCCACTACCTTGAACGCGGGTTGGGTGGGCACACGATCATAGAGGTGCACCGCACGGGAGTGATCCCTGGGTTTCGGAAGAAACAGAAAACCAAGAGCGATCGCCCCCTTGCCTATGCCGAACAACTCCGGGAGTTTCTTGATCCAGCACACGGGAATGTTGTCGTGACCAGGAACGGGCCGCGAGCACTCAAGCTCAAAACAGCCCATTACTTTAAAGAGTTGCCGGTCTGGATGTACGAACCAGATCCAGATGAGCGAGAAAGACGATTACGGGCTGGTAGCCGTCGGTTGTGCCAGCTTATCTCGATGCCTTTTGATCAGAAGCTGTTTGCGAAGAAGATGCCCCACGATCAAGCAATGGAGATGTTCTGCCTCACTACCCCCTACTCGCGCGATGAAGTTGATCGCGGCTACACCATGCTCCAGCCCTCAGCAAAGAAAAATGAAGAGTTTTCTCGCACAGTAGACCGGGCTCGTGTGATTCTGATCAAGGGAGCAGCTTCGTGAAAGAAAAATACTGGGACATTGTGGGTGAACACTTTGGCAATGCCGAGATCGTCTTGGAGGTCCTTTGTTGGATCTGGGGGATCGGTGCAACTATATCGGTCGTTGCTCTTTCTATTCAAGGCGCATTGAATGCTAATGAGGCTATGGACATTTGGCCGTTTTTTCAGATACTCGGGTCTATTCTAGCGGGCATTATCACAGCGATTTTCTTTGGCTTTTTAGCAGGTGTCAGTACTGTTCCGCTCGCAATAGTCACTCTCGCCATCACGGGTGTTGTTTGCTTGTTTACGGCATTGTACGCGTATACACACCAGGCCGAAGAAGCTCCGCCTGTTCTCAATGATCCTGCACCAATACCAGATTTCAAGCCTGAACCCACACCTCCGCCCCCGCCTCCAAAGCCCAAGCCAACACCTCCCCCTCCGAAACCGAAACCCATGCCACAACCACCCCAATTCACAGTGTCTCCACCTCCAAAACCATCAAAGACTCAAATAAAACCTGCGTATGCACGACAACAATGGGAACAGCTCATTAGCAAGCTCCAGGCGGTTGGCCGAGAAATCGACCAAGTGGCATCCTCATCTGCCCTCCGCAACGAGTTCGAGGTTCTGCGTGTGGCGGTACTTCATGAGGGTGGAATTAAGCTCGCCAACGAGCAATGGGAAGATCTTGAAGTGATTGTGAACCTGACTCAAACGGAGATTACTTCACTCTCCCCGGTGGATCGGAGCCTTGGAGTGTTGGGCATATCACGCGATCGGCTCACAATAGACCACTTGAAACAACGCCATCGTAAGCTCGCCAAGACCCATCATCCAGATACCGGGCCTACAGCAGTCCCCGATCGCATGGCGAGCATCAATGCATCGTACCAAATCCTAAAGAAATATCTTTCAACTTGATAAGGAGTAGCACATGGACAATTTACCACCCGCCGAAGGCAGCGCCGCAAGCCGTTTTCTCTCTAACCTCCGTGAACAAACAGGCAAACCAACCGCCTCAGAGAGTGGTGCGAGTATGGCGACCGTAGAGTTTAGGTGTGCGAAGACCGGCGAGAAGTTTGTTGCAATTCTCATTAGGCACAGCGAAAATCACAAGTTCGCGATCCAGTCCATGATCAAAGCTGATCAGACGGGGGCATCAATCAAGGACGCTGTTCATGCTGCAACACTCAACACGGTAAAAACAACCAATGTCGATGACAGCGACACCAACTGGTCTGGCTGGTACTGTCCATGTTGTAATTATCGTTCTACGCCTGAGTTGAATACACACTTTCTTCGTTGCGGCACATGTAGCCAGTTGGTGTGCGGCGGTCGATGCCACAAGCTTGAAGACGGCGGCGAGATGTTTGCGTGTCACAACGGGTGTGGTGGCGGAGGGAAAATATCGGGATCGATCGATTCTTACCAAGCCGTTCAATCTGGCGTTGGACGATTGGATGGCGGCGGGAAGACACAGCGTCGGTTGGAACAGTAGATTTACTAGGAGAATGAAAATGAAAGTTAAAATCAGATACGGTAAAGAGAGCTGTTTGGATGAAATGCGTGTAATGCTTATTTTGAACGATTGGGTTGATGAGCAATTTTATTTGGGGCTGGTCATCTCGTCGGAAAATGGACTCACGCCCTGGATGGTATCACTAGACCATTCTGTTGGCGTGCAGTGCAAAGTGCGGCAACTATCCAACTCAACTATCGTTGAATGTAGATGTCTCGCGAAAGGAAAGGATGTATTGTCTGGGCCGGTACATCGTCTTCACCCTAAAAATCTGATTCGCTACAAGCAGAGACGAGCGTTCATCAAACAGTTTCGGAATCGACTCTTGGACCCTGGATTCCAAGTAGCCATGCATGACTACATTACCGAGCACTAGCCCGAGCTGGATGAGTTTTCACAGATCAAATGGAGCCGCCAGAATCACTTGATGAGTGGGTTTGGACCGGCCTCAACTGAACCGCGTTTGAGTACCGGTACCTGTTGGATAGTCCCGTTTCGGATGATATACGCGCGATCCGGTCGACCATTTCCATCCTCGATTGCTTTCCCGTTTAGGGCATGCATCATCTTGACCTGGTACGGGTTCAGCGGTTTGTTATCCGCTCTCTTGAACTGCGAGTGCAGAGTATTGATCACCTTGAACACAGAGTGTTTCTTCCATGCAGAACCCTTGAATATCCCTTGTAGCATCTTTCCTCAACACAGTTGTTTTCATATAGACAAAGCCTACCACGGCTCTGTGGGATTGCGCAAGCTTGGAATCACTCTGGCGGCTTCCAACCCTCTTTACCTGATCGCACTGCTTTGAGCGTGTCGATTTCATCTTGAACGGATGCAATCTGTGCTCTACTCACAGGGCCATCGCCGGGTTGCCAAGATTTGCGTTCCGTAATCGCCCTGATCTTCTTTTCTTTTTCTTTGTAGCTGTGTTCGAGATGGGCGAGGTAGTGCGGGAAAGCCGTGTCGAAGTCTTGATCTTTGTTGATGGCCTGCTCGATGCAGAACTCAACAATGTTCGCGGGTTTGAGCCCGTGTTCTTTAACGAGGGCATCGAAGCAACCCCAGTCCATACGCCTCATTTTCACAGGGCGGGTTTGGCCGCTCGGCCAAGGTAGTCTGCGGATCTGGGCTTCATGCCAGTATTTTTCATCGTATGAGTTGCTCATTCATCCACGATAACACAACCGGGGATCGGGCTGCAAATTGTTTGGAAGCGGTGCCGCTAGCGGCTTTGGTCAAAGTCGCGTGTCGCATCGCCCTGGCGATTGTTCATGAACTCTTCCATGCGGTCTTGTTCGGCTTGCCTCTCATCAATTCCCGCATCAATCTCTGCGTTCTGCTCTTCGGCGATCTCGGTATTTACTTCTTGCTCGACGATACCATCGGGCGTGTGTTCGAGTGTTTTTTCGCGTGTCGGTCGTCCCTGATTGAGCTGCTCGATTTCGTCTTGCAGCTCGTCAATCTGAACATTGCTCACGGGGCCATTTGGGGTGTTTTCCTGCATAGCTCTCTCCAAAGCTCGCTGATTGCGGGCTTGTTCATTCTATGCACGACTCTTTCCCTACCTGATTTGATGCGGTAGGGTGTACTATGGCTTCTAACACCGACGAGCTCGAAGACTTCAAGATCCTGATCAACCTCTCGCAGTACGCAGCGGCCCAGGGCTACACGCTTGATCCCAAATCATCAAGCCGGAACAGCGCCGTGATGGTCAATACCGCCGGTGACAAGATCATCATCGCCAAGGGCCATGATCGGCACTGGGTGTATTTCTCGGTGCACCAGGCCGCTGATCCCGGCGGGAGCATCATCGACTTTGTGCAACATCGAGGAGGCGGCAGTTCGATGTGTTCATTGGGCAATGTCCGCCAAGAACTCCGCCCCTGGCTCAAACACACCCCCCCACTGCTCTCGGAGAATCTACCACCAGAGGATTCATATGCGGTTGATCTCCAGCCCCTTGCTCGTGATCTCCTTCAAGTGCGGGCACGGATTGAGGATTCGGTGGCGATTGATGGGCACCATCGGTATCTGTGTGAGCAGCGGATGATCCCCGCCGCTCTCCTTGGGTGTGAGCGGTTCCTGGGGCGTGTGCGTTCTGATGAACATGGGAATGTGATCTTCCCCCACTGGAACGAAGACGGGATCAGCGGCTACGAGGTGAAGAATGCCGGGTTTACCGGGTTTGCACCCGGTGGGATCAAGGGTCTTTGGGGCAGTCGGAAAAAAGAAACTGATTGCAAGCTGGTAATCTCAGAAACAGCCATTGATTCAATGAGCTATGCCGCTCTGCACGGGCATGAGCAGAGCCGGTTTGTGTCCACGGCAGGACAGATGAGCCCAACACAACCCGGATTGCTCAAGCGAGCGATGGAGGGAATGCCTGATGGATCGGAGATTGTCGCAGCGGTCGACCATGACAAGGCGGGCAAGCAGATGGCCGATGCGATCAAGACCGTGTATGACGATCTGGGGCGATTGGGGGATGCTGGGCTTGTGTTTCGGGTTCACATGCCCTCGGATGCCGGAAACGACTGGAACGACGCTCTACGAGCTTCTGTGGGCCGTGCCGGGCCAACGCCTGAGTATGAGTGATGGCACACACCCCTCCCCCACGACGACTCCCCCGCTTCTATGTCTACCTCTTGCTCTCTGAGCGTGGCGAAATCTATTGCGGGTACACCAACTGCATCAAACGGCGGCTCAAAGAGCACAACGCCACCAGCAACACGGGTTGGACTCGAGGAAGGCGGTGGTACCTGCTGGCTTTGAAGATGTTCCCCGACCAGCACTCGGCGTTGCTTGTAGAACGGCGGTTGAAGCGATCAAAGTACGACAAGCCCAACTGGATCAAACGCACTGGCCGACTCCGCACCTTGTGTCTGAGATACGGCATCCAGAGATAGAGGTTTCCTTCCCGGCCAGGCTAAACAGCATGGCGAAACAGCTATTACGAAATGGCCATTACGCTATCTCGGGCCTTGTTTGACAGCATGGAAAAGATCCAACAAATATGCAGACAACTCTGATTCAAACTCTGCTAAATCCGCGGTGTTGCCATTGGATGGGCGTTTGAGTGATGGAGCACGAACACCATCCATCACCTCTTCAACATCGAGCAGCAAGGCCCACATCGCTCGTGTGACCTGGCTGAACTGAACTTTGGTGCCAACAGCCATACCGAGCTTGCTGGCCAACTCATCCATCGTTTGCTCTTCTTCGATGCTCACCAGCAATCGTTTCGCCTTCCCATTGGCGACTGGCCTCTTGGCAGCGATTATTCGTTTTGCAGGAGCACTTGGCCGATGCGTGCGTGCCGGTTTTGATAGTTTCGCTTTAACCTCTGGAACCGGCTGTTCCGCTCGCATTGGGATTTGAGGTTCAGGTTCGGACGCGCGAGGTGGTTTGGGTTTAGCAGCTTCTGTCGCAAGGAGGCTGAGAAACGGGCTCTCGTCTCCCAAAACATCCTCCACCGCACTCCGCCTGGTCTTTGTTTTAGCCATTGGCTGCTACTCCCCCTGCTGCTTTCACTTCAATCAACGGTGCATTTTGGTCGATATCACCGCTTACCCGATCTTCAACCTCACGGGCCAAAGCCCTGTATACATCCCGCATTTCATTGGTTGATTTGATTTCGTTGTGCTCTGGTTCGTAATCGAACACCGTGCCGCACAGGGTTGAAGCCTTCCCAACAACGGCTCTCGATGGGATCACTGTCTCAAACAGACCGAACCCCCCCGCTGCTCTCAAGTCTCGCTCAACCTTCTCGACATAGGTTCTCTGTAGCTTCCGACGATTATCAACCTGGGACATAATGATCCCCAGGAGTTGGAGCGACGGGTTCACCTTTGAAGCTGCAATAATGTCCCGC
>JAESRA010000102.1 GCA_016764895.1 Phycisphaerales bacterium
TAGGTTTGGCGGTCGGCGGAGTGATGCCAGTAGCACCACACCCCGATACGCGACGGAAGGACATGAAACCATGCCATTAGCCTCAGAAGAAACAGCACAAATCGTCAAAGACTTCGGCCACAAGGACGGAGACACGGGTTGCCCAGAAGTGCAAGTCGCTCTACTGACCGCTCGCATCAAGCAGGTCGCCACCCACCTCAAAGACAACAAGCAAGACATGCACAACCGTCGAGGCCTCGTCATGATGGTCGCCAAACGCAACCGCTTGCTCCGCTACCTCGCCCGCACAAACCGAGATTCGTACCTTGACACGATCAAGCGTCTCGGACTCCGCAAGTAAAAGAATTACGACCCGTGTGTTGGAAACAACACGCGGGTTTTTGTTGACTCTTGTACAAGAGATTTACGAACCTCAGTTCACAGAGCGGCAGTCGGCAATCGGCATATGAACATGCACAGCATGTATCAACATGCCCTTTGCCTTCTGCCTCTTGAGATGCGAGGACTGGGTTCATAGAGACGGGAACCGATCAAGGCGATGCCGCGAGATCGTTCCACACTCGGCGGGCACCTCGCGCCTGACCACCACCCAAAAGGGGTATTGAAAATGTCAAACAAAGTAGTCACTGTCGAAAAAGAAATCGGCGGCCGCATGATGCGCATCGAAACAGGACGAGTCGCAAAACTCGCCACCTCCGCACTCATCATCTCCTACGCAGACACCACCGTGATGTGTACCTGCATGCGAGCAACCCCGCGTCCAGGCCTGGACTTTTTCCCGATGCAGGTCGATTACCGCGAAAAACTTTCCGCTGGCGGCAAGTTCCCAGGCGGCTTCCGCAAGCGTGAAGGTGCACCGAACGAAAAAGAAGTTTTGACCATGCGGATGATCGACCGTCCGATCCGTCCACTCTTCCCCGATGGCTTCATCGAAGAAGTCCAGATGCAGTGCTGGGTCATGAGCCATGACGGCGAGAACGACGCCGATGTGCTTGCAGGCACCGGGGCCGCGGCCGCATTGTCGATCTCAGATTGCCCGTTTGAAGGCCCGCTGGCAACCGTCCGCGTTGCCCGCGTCTTCACCGATGACGGAGCCCAGTTCGTCATCAACCCAACCGTCTCCCAGCTCGACTTCTCCGACATGGACATCGTCCTTGCCGGTCACGCCGACGGCATCAACATGATCGAAGTCGGAGCCGCCGAAGTTCCAGACGAAGACATCCACGCCGCCATCGAGTTCGGCTACGAGAACGGCATCAAGCCAATCCTCGAACTCATCGAAGAACTCGTCGAAAAATGTGGCAAAGAAGTCCGCATGGGCGACCACATGAATGTCGTCCCCGATGAAGTCATGGCCAAGGTCACCAAAATCTGCGAGAAAGACCTCACGAAGGCACGCCAGATCAAGTCCAAGCACGAGCGCGGCGACAAGGTCGGTGAGATCAAAAAAGCAATGATGGCCAAGTTCCCAATCAACGATACCGGGAACCCCAAAGAATGGGAAGAAACCAAAGCGACCAACCGGCACGCATCAGAAGCGTTCCGTAAACTCGAAAAGAAGATCACTCGCAAGCTCATCGTCAAAGGCATCCGTGCTGATGGCCGTGGCCCCACCGAGATCCGCTCGCTCGACATGCAGGTCGGTCAGTTCCCACGAACCCACGGCTCCGCATTCTTCCAACGCGGCGAAACCCAATCACTCGTCTCCTGTACCCTCGGAACCGGTCGCGACGAACAAATCGTCGACGGCTTGCTTCCTGAGTACTCCAAAAAATTCTACCTCCACTACAACTTCCCACCATTCTCAGTCGGCGAAGCCGGCCGAATCATGGGGCCAGGCCGCCGTGAACTCGGTCACGGCGCACTCGCCGAGCGTTCATTGCTCGGAGTTCTCCCGTCACCAGAAGATTTCGCCTACACCATCCGTATTGTCTCCGACATCACCGAATCCAACGGCTCCTCGTCGATGGCATCAGTCACCGGCGGCTGCCTCGCACTCATGGACGCCGGCGTTCCCATCACCAACACCTGTGCCGGCATCACCGTCGGACGCTTTACCGATGAGAACGGCGAAAACGAAGTCATGGTCACCGACATCATCGGCGAAGAAGACTTCTTCGGCGACATGGACTTCAAAGTCTCAGGCACCGTCGAAGGCATCACCGGCATCCAGCTCGACCTCAAAGCCCGTGGTTTGGATCTCGATCAAATCAAAGTCATCCTCGCCCAAGCACGCGTTGGCTACCTCGACATCATCGAACAGATGGAAAAAGTCATCGACGCACCACGCGCCGAGACCTCCAAGTACGCCCCGCGTTTGCTCCAGCTCAAGATCGATCCAGAAAAGATCGGCAAGCTCATCGGCCCAGGTGGCAAGACCATCCGCGCTTTGCAAGACAAGTACTCCGTCAACATCGATGTCGAAGATGACGGCAGCGTAATCGTTTCATCGTCCAACGCGATGAATGTAGAAAAGGCCGAAGCCGAAATCTCCGCACTCTGCGAAGATGTCAAAGCAGGCACCATCTACGAAGGCCTCGTCGTCTCCACCAAAGACTTCGGCGCCTTCATCGAGATCGCACCAGGCACCGATGGCATGTGCCACATCTCAGAACTCGCCGACGGCTATGTTGAATCCGTCGCCGATGTTGTCAAGGTTGGCGACGAAGTCAAGGTCAAGGTGCTCTTGGTCGACGACCAAGGCCGCATCAAACTTTCGATCAAACAAGCCGACCCAGACTGGGAAGAAAAAGCCAAGGCCTCCAGAGAAGAACGGGGCTCGCGTGGCGACTCCAACGACTCAGGTAATGACAGCGAAGGCGATTCCAAGCCCCGCCGTCGTCGTCGCAGCCGCCGCACCGAAGGCTCATCCGCCGAATAAGAGCCAATTAACATAAAAAACTAAGTAATAACCCCCAAATAAGTCCGGGACTTGTTTGGGGGTGTTTGACGCGCCTGTAAAGTCTGGTATGCTGTATGTGCGTTCGCCAGTCAAATCTGACCAGCGAGCGAACCGGGTTTATGCTCAAGTACTTGTGGACAGAGCGAAACATCGGCGTATGGAGACCAGGCCGATTGGCTTGGAGACTGTTATGGGCAATGAAGACAACGAACTTAGTGATATCCAGGGGTCGGTAAAGTGGTTTGATCCCCGCAAAGGATTCGGCTTTATCGTCGGCCCCGATAACCAAGATATCTTTGTGCACTACACCATCATCGAAGGCGAAGGCTTCCGTGTTCTCACAGATGGTTCACCAGTCACCTACAACGCTGAAAATGGCGACAAAGGTTGGCGAGCCACAAAGGTCGTCGCCCTCGATATCCCATCATCTGATTCATCCGATTCGTCCGACGCTGCAGATTCAGAAACAGATTCAGAAGCAGAAGTCGTCGTGCCCAAGCGGACTTACACGCGGACACCCCGCCGGTAAGTTTCATGATTCTCAAGAATCGATTGTTCATAATCTTGCCGAAAACAATCTTGCCGAAAACAGTTCTATGCTCACGCATTGGGTTGTCCAATGGTGAGTGTACAGAATGATGATCGTTATATGGATAGTACTAGGCTGTGTCATCGGCGCGACCATCGCCGCTCTGGTTTCACGCGTCGCCATCACCAGAGCCGCGGCCCGCGCCAAAATATCCCAGCAGCAAGCCCAGTCAGCCCAACGCATGGCCGAGATCGGATCAATGACCTCCGGGCTCGCGCACGAAATCAAAAATCCACTCTCCACCATCGGACTCAACGCCCAGCTCCTCGGCGAAGCCATCGAAGACCTTGACATCGACGAACACGAAAAAGGACGCATGAGTCGCCGCGTCGGAGCCCTCCGAAGCGAAACCGACCGCCTCCGAGGCATCCTCGAAGATTTCCTCGAATACGCCGGCGAAATGCGACTCGAAAAACTCGCAACAGACCTCAACGACCTCATCGAACAACTCGCCGACTTCTTCCATGTCCAAGCCCAAATCAATGGCGTCCAAATCCGCCTCGACCCAGCACCCGTCCCGGTCATCATCGACATCGACGCCAATCACATCAAACAAGCACTCCTCAACCTCATGATCAACGCCGTCAATGCGATGAAAGATTCGAGCGAAACCGGAAACGAACTCATCCTCAGAGTCCAAACCGATCCCTCAGGCAGACACGCCATTCATGTCATCGACACAGGCCCCGGCATCTCCCCAGACGATCAAGAACGAATCTTCCACCCATACTTCACCACCAAAGCCGCCGGAACAGGGCTCGGCCTCCCGACCGCCCGCCGCATCGCCGAAGCCCATGGCGGATCACTCCAACTCCATTCAGAACCAGGCAAAGGTTCCGATTTCTCAATCGTCCTCCCGCCACCCAAACCCTCTTCCCAAGAAGCACCAGAGTAAGGGAATACCCTCCGCATAGACGATACACTATGTGGTCAGACCAGCCGCAAAGGAATCCGCTATGAAAATCGCCTATTCAACAACCGTGTGCCCCGGATGGACCCTCGATCAAGCGATCGAAGCCGCTTCAGGATTCGGATTCCTAGGCCTAGAAATGCGGTCATTCCTTGAACCAGAATCAACCATGAACTGCGACCCAATGCAGCTCGACCCCGCCGATGTTCGCGCCAAATTTGACCGCGCAGGCATCACCCCCCTCACGCTGGCCACCGGCGTCCGCTTCGATAAACCAATCTTCCCACCCGTCATCGGCCATGTGTTCGTCAACGAAGAAGAAGGCGTCTCCGATACCAAAGAATTCGTAGACTACGCCTCCAAAGCAGGCATCAAATATATCAGCGTCTACGGCTTCAAACTCCCCGCCATCGAACCACGCGCCTGGGGCATCCGCCGCGTAGGCGAACGCCTCCAACTCGCCTCCCAAACCGCACGCAACACCGACTGCATGATCCTCATCGAAAACGGCGGCTCATTCGCACGCGCAACCGACCTCCTCAAACTCATCGAAGCCTACCCGCACCAAAAACTCGGCGTCTCCTACAACATCAAAGCCGCCAAACTCGCCGGCGAATGCCCAGTCCAAGGCATCAAACTCCTCAAAAATCATCTCCACTGCGTCAAGATCACCGATGTAGACGCCGAGCACCACCCCGTCCTCCTCGGAGACGGCGTCATCCCCTGCCGCAAGGTCATCACCGCCTTAGACGACATGGGCTTCGGCGGCTGGATCGTCTACAAATATCCAAAGCTCTGGGTCCACGAAGACGGCCGAAACCCATGCGAAATCCTCAAGCACGCCAGCGACACACTCTACGGCTGGATCCAATCCGACCAAGCCGCGTGTGAATCTGGATGTTGCTGCACAAACGCATAAGATCCCCGGTGGATGAATCTCAATCAACCCAATTGATCGATCGCGCACTGGCATCAGGCTTTGCCCTTGCCGGCATCGCCGGGGTCGAGCCCTCAGCATGGTCCGATGAACTCACCGACTGGCTCGCCGACCACAAGCACGGCAACATGACCTGGCTCGACCGCAACACCCAGCTCCGCAACAACCCAGCCCAGCTCATCGACCATGCCAAATCCGTATTGATGGTCGCCGATCTCTACACCAGTCGAAGCGACAACATCGATCCGCCACTCAAAGCGGGCCAAGGCCGAATCGCCCGCTACGCAAGAGGACGCGACTACCACAAAGCCATGAAAAAAAGACTCATGGCACTCGCCGACCAACTCCGTCAAGATCATCCAAAGGCCAACTTCAAAATCTTCGTTGACACCGCGCCAGTTTTAGAACGAGAACTCGCCCACCGCGCCGGGCTCGGATGGACCGGAAAACACACCCTCCTCATCCACCCAAAAGCCGGCTCCTACATGCTCCTGGGAGGCATCGTCACCACCATTGATTTCATCCCACCAAAATCACAACGCCAAGAACCCGACCACTGCGGCTCATGCACCCGCTGCATCGACGCATGCCCAACAGATGCCATCACGCCCTACTCTGTAGACGCAAGAAAATGCATCTCCTACCTCACCATCGAACTCAGAGAAAACATCGAACCGTCGCTGGCCTCAAAAATCGGCGACTGGATCTACGGCTGCGACATCTGCCAAGAAGTCTGCCCACACAACTCCCCCCGATCTCAAGCACCACCAGCAAACCCAATCTACAACGCAACCCGCGACCGCTTCGATCTCCTCGAAGTTCTGGGATGGACCGAAGACGACCGGCGAAAAGCGTTCACAGGTTCAGCAATGAAACGCGCCAAACTCGACATGATGCACCGCAACGCCAAGATCGTCGCAACCAACCAAGGCATCACACCTGAATCGTAGATTCAGACTTGCCCCGAAGCACAAACGCCCCGCACACCGTGACCAGCATCCCAGGCCCAAGCCAGATCGACTGCCGTTCAATAAACCCCATCCAAAACATCGGCATCGCCACCCCAATCGCCAGCCACATCATCCAACGCTGCAACGGCACATCCGTAGAGTGCGACCGGATCACCCGGTAAAGCAAATAGCTCGGAAACACCAGCCCATAAAAAGTCATGAAGCCGCGGTAGATAATCTCGCCAGAACTCAGCCCCGCATAGCCAGCGATATTGGGCACCGCAAACCCCGCAAGCCCAGAACCCAGAGCAACCAAAAACAACGCCCGCTGCCCAAGCAACCGGTGCGGCCTAAGCATGTCCATCCGATCAAGATGCACCCGCACAGTAAAAATCCACTGGCACAAAATATGAACCAGTATCCCCGCCGCCAGCCAAGGCGTCGTGATCGCAATCAATGACCCATCCCCCCGCATCGCCCCCGAAATCACCCCCGAATACTGCGTCGTCAGCACAATCATGAACGCAAAGAACACACAGAACCCAATCGTAAACCCCAAACGCCCCGAGTTCTTGGTCGTCAGGTTCTGACGCGCATGATGGAAGGTCACATCCAAATACGGGCACAGCAAAAACCCAAAAATCGAAACAGGAACAAACCATCCAACACCAGAGGAAGTTCTTGGCGCCTGAATCAGAGCATCAACGGCTGGCTGGGCTTCGGGCTTAACAAACAACGCCACCAGCACCGCCGCGCTGACAATCCACAGCAGCATCGCGAGCTGTGGAGCTTTGCCGCCACGAATAAGCCGTCCAGAAGAAATCGTAAACGCAACAGCAATCGCCCCAGCCCCAAACAAATACTCGTCAGGCATCGGCAACGCTTCTTGAATAAAAGAAGTCAGCCAGATAATCCAAAAAATATGGAAGCCGATAGTGATCGTTGAGAACCACCACACCGCCGTCGGGTGCCGTTCTACAAAGCTCCTCGATTGCTCTCTGGATCGCAGCACCCACCCCATCGCCGCAGCACCAAGCACATTGGGAATCGCAAACGCAACAACCCCCGCCCAGCCGAAGTCTCGCATGAGTAGTATCGGGAAAAACATCCCGATGCACCAAGTCCATGAGCATCCGAGGTACGCGCCCCAGAGGATTGGGTTGGTGGTTGTTGGTTCAGAGCGGATCGGGGCCTGTTCGCTCATGCTTTTTTAGTTCCGCGGAGTTTCTTGGCTTTGTGTTGAGACTTCGGCGTCACATGGAAGGTCGCCGTGCATCGCCCGACCCGTTTGGGTTTAGAGGGCTTGGTGTTGGGGTCATCCACTTCATCGGCCAACTTCTTCTTACTCAAAGGCACCAGCACCTGAATAATGTCCATCCGCACCGCGATATTAAACTCCCCACCCGCCGCAACCAACGCATGAAGATCCTCCAGCGGCGTCATGCGATACTCCGCCGGCCCATGACAAGGACGAAGAAACTTGTATTCGAGGTGCTTACAAACCACCGTGTAGTCGCCGCCACAAACCGAAAAAACATAATTGCCACCAGCAATCTCAGAGTTGCCCAAAAGAGCCGCCCCCGCCATCGCGCTGTACCAATTCTTATTAAACCGACGGAACGGCAGCGTCGCGCGATAAGTATTCTCATCAGTCGACATCGTGATCCCAGACCGAAACGCATACGGCAACCAAATCATCGAACACACACGGTTCCAAAAATTGTTCCGCATCGAAAGCTTCTCAAAAAACGCCTCGGCCCGCTCCAAAAATGATCGCTTGGGCTTCTTGGGTTTCTTCGTGTTGGTGGCTTGTCCCGAATCGTTGGGGGTATCGACGGCCACGCTCTCGGTTTTCTTGTCCGAGTGATCTGCGGACGCGTTGGCCTCAGAGGTGGGTTCAGGGATGGCGGGTGTCGTGTCGGTGGTCATGGGATTGGTGGATTATAGATCAGACAATGCGGGTCAGCCGGGGGTTAGACGGTCTCTTCGACCAGTTCGTACCAGTCCGATTCGTTGCTCTTGACCTTATAAAGCGGATTGCCAGGCTCATGATCCAGAAGCAGCGTCCAATCAAGCTCCGCCGCATCTGCAAGGAACCAGTTCTTGGTCACCATCGAAGTAAAAGGCTCAACATCATAAGCCAGCGAATACGCCTGCCCGATGTGGTAATGCGTCGGCATCACATCAGGAGTAAACACAATAATCCGCCCGGTGGTATCCTCAAACTGCACCGCCTGCTGACCCCAAGTATGACCAGGCACAAGAAAAGTCCGAATCCCAGGAAGCACCTCGCTCATCCGCTCCTGAATCGGTGCCTTGGGAAGCTCTCCCTTCGAAGGCTTCCGATTCTGCGGAAACGCCCGTGGCGAATCAATCAGCCGCAACCGAGCACGCCCATCATTGAGCGGCTTCTTGTCATCCTCAAACGGCAAAATATGATCCCGGTAATAAGTCTTGGTCATCACCGAATCATTATTCCGAGCATCAACCCATTCCCGCCGCTGCACAATCAACTCGGCATTGGGGAAAGTAAACTTCACATCATCGCAATCACCAGAAGCCGCCCCAGGCTTGGTCGCCGTCCAATCCGGCTCCTCCCCCTCCCGGCACCGGCGCGTCAGTCCCCCCGCATGATCAAAGTGCAAATGCGACACAATCGTCGCCTCAATATCCGCCGGATCAACACCCGCGGCAATAACCTCAGATTCCACCGTCCGCCCATCGAGCCCAAAGATCGCCGTCATCTTCTCATTGAGCTTGTCGCCCGTACCCGCTTCAATCAGATACCGGCGGGGCTTTTTCGTGATCGGATCAGGCTTCTCCGATTCAAGCAAAACACAGTTGTGCATCAGCTCGATCCGGTTCTTATCATCCGTCTCAATGCCCTTGGACCAGACCACACGCGGGATCACCCCAAACATGCCGCCCCCATCAAGAAGAAACCGAGAAGCCCGCAAGATTGTCCATTTATATCGCATAGTCGGGAAGGATACGCAGGGCGGCGATTAAAGCTATGATTCTGGGTTAAATCATAGAATGAAACCTCGGTACTTTTCACCGATAACCAATCATGTCAGGAACCTCGATGAGCCCATCAAAGATCTGTCTGTTCGCCCTCTTTGCCTGTTTAGCGGTCTCGGGCTGTGATTCGAAACAGCAGAAACATCAGAAACAACAGGCCGCTGATCTGAAAGCGGCGACTGAGCGTGCAGAGCAGGCGGCTGAGCAGTTAGAACAGGCGAAAGCGGCATCCAAGGAAGTGTCCCCAGAGCAACCGTCGCAGGATGAATCTCGAGCCACTATCAAAAACGAGTTCGAGCAGTTGATGGGGCCATATCTTGACTTAAACAACCAACTCCTCGAACTCGGCGGGATCGACGCGGTCACCCTCTCGTCCATTCAAGATGTCGACAACCGGATCGCAATGATCCAGAAACTCTCGATCATGAATGATCAGATCGATATCCGATTCCCAGAGCTCTTCATGCAAGTCACCGGCTCCGATTCCCCAGAGGGGAAACGGCAGCTAGCCATGGCCAAACAAGTCCGCCAAGCAGACCGTGAGGCGTACCCGCACATGATGAAGAGCCTGCAGATCGTCAGAAAGTATTGGGACACATCCGGCAATGCCAACGATGGCCTCTTCTACTTTGGTGACAATGTCCCAAAGGACGAAGTACTCATCTACAACCAGCACCTCGAAGCAATCGATGCGATTGGCAAAAGGCAGGAAGAAATTCAGAGCGAGTACTACATTGAGCCCTAAGGGTCAGACTCTCATGAACCTGTTTAGAGCCCGTCCTTCTCGCCCATCATCCTGAGCATATCAACACACCGGTGGGCATACCCCGCCTCGTTGTCGTACCAAGAAACAATCTTAAAGAAGTGGCTGTTGAGCTCAAGCCCAGCAGTCGCATCATAAATCGACGAGTGCGGATCACCAATAAAATCAGACGAAACCACGGCCTCCTCCGTATACCCCAAAACACCCTTCATCGGACCCTCAGAAGCCGCCTTCATCGCGGCGTTGATTTCTTTGAGCGAAGTCGCCTTCTCTGTACGGAAAGTCAGGTCCACACAAGAAACATCAGCCGTAGGCACGCGGAACGCCATCCCCGTCAGCTTGCCAACAGTCTCAGGCAAGCACAAACCAACAGCCTTGGCGGCCCCGGTCGATGATGGAATAATATTCTGATACGCATTCCGACCACCACGCCAATCTTTCTTCGATGGCCCATCCTGCGTCGGCTGGGTCGCCGTCGCCGCATGGATCGTGGTCATAAGACCCTCGGCCATCCCGAAATTGTCCATAATCACCTTCGTGATCGGCGCAAGACAGTTGGTCGTGCAACTCGCGTTGGACAAAATCGTGTCAGTCTCCGGGTTGTACTTTCCGCAGTTGACCCGGTGGACAAAAGTCGGAACCGTGTCCGGGGTCTTGGTCGGTGCTGAGAGAAGAACACGCTTGCAGCCCTTTCCTTCAGAAGAGTTATCAATGTGGAGCTGTGCCGCATCGCGGGTAAAGAAGAACCCCGTCGATTCAAGCACATAATCAACGCCCATATCGCCCCATGCGAGTTTGGCCGGGTCGCGTTCTGCGGAGGTCTTGGTGGTGTGTCCATTGACGGTGATGGAATCATCGCCAGCGGTGATGTCTGCGGGTTTGCCGTCGATCAGGAATCGCCCGTGCATGGTGTCGTATTTGAGGAGGTAGGCGAGGTTGTCAGCGGGCACAAGGTCGTTGATGGCAACGACTTCGATGCCTGGAGTATTGGCGGCAATGCGGTAAACGAGTCGTCCGATGCGCCCGAAGCCGTTGATTCCGATTCTGATGGTCATGCTGTGGATTCCGTTCTGCTTGTAAACTGGGCCTGCGATTGAAACCGGAGGCGGTGAATATTCCTGGGCGCACTATAGGTCGTTTCGATTGTGAGTTCTTATTGTTGTTCGTCGATATCCGAGAGGATCTTGGGCGGGAAGGCGGCCCGGAGTGCATTGCCGACGGCGAAGACATCAATGACCTCTTGCGAGACCGCTCCCCAGACGGGCGACAAAATCCCCATCGCCGCGAGGATCATTCCGATGATGCTCAATGCCATGCCTCCGACGGCCGACTGGAGCGCGATGCGGCGCATGTGGCGGGCGATATGAAAAAACTCATCGACGCGCTGGAGCGAGGAATCCATGATGACCACGCCGGCGGCTTCGGTCGTGATGTCCGATGCCTGCCCAAAGGCAATCCCGACGGTGGCCAAGGTCAGGGCCGGGGCGTCGTTGATGCCGTCGCCGACGAAACAGGTCTTCGCCGATTCGGACTCCTTGCGGACGATCTCGACTTTTTGCTCGGGGGTTTGCTCGGCGTGGATTTCGGTGATGCCGACCTGCTTGGCGAGGTATTCGACTTCGGATCGACGATCGCCTGAGACGAGCATGACCTTTTCGTAGTGGTGCTTGGATTGGAGGTGGCCGATGAAGAGCTCACCCTCTTTGCGTGGCTCATCACGAAACTGAACCGTCCCGGCGTACTTGCCATCGACAACGACAACACATTCAAGCCCGGCGGTTTGCTCGGGGAGTTGCTTGACGCCCTCGGGGTCAATCTTGGGCAGGGCGTTGCGCGAAGTGATGAGGACATGGTGTTTGCCAATGATGCCAGCGAGTCCTTCGCCGGGTTTTTCGGAAACTTGCGATGGTTCGGAGATTGACGCGCCAGTCCGCTCACCTTCGTTGACAATCGCATCGGCGAGCGGGTGCTTGGAGTAGCGTTCGAGTGAGACAATTTGCGAGAGCAGTGCGCATTTGTCAATGCCCGGTGCAGTGATGATGCCGGTGACGCCTGGCGTGCCATAGGTGAGCGTGCCGGTTTTGTCGAAGATGATGGTCTTGCAGGTGTCGATGGTTTCGAGGGCACTGGGGTCTTTGATGACGATGCCTCGTTTGGCACACAACGAGATCGACCCGATGATGGCAACGGGGATGCCGATCAGGAGTGGGCAGGGGGTCGCCACGACCAGCACCGCGAGGAACCGGGTGGGGTCGCCTGAAATCAGCCAGGCGAAGATCGCCAGGGCGAGAGCCAGGGGGGTGTAGTAGGCGCCGAGTTGATCGCCGAGCCGGCGCATCTGAGGCTTGCGTTGCTCGGTTTCGATCATCACCTGCATGATTTTGGCATAACGAGAATCATGTGCCGGTTTGGTGGCGCGGATGGTGATGGCGGATTCGCCGTTGATCGCACCGGAGAACACGGATGAACCGGGCGCCTTGGACATCATGTAGGGCTCGCCGGTGAGGTAAGATTCGTCCATGACGCCGTGCCCGTCGATGACGACGCCGTCGACGGGTGAGGTTTCGTGCGGGAAGATGGTGACGAGATCGCCGATTTTAACATCATCGAGCGGGACATCGGTGAGTGTACCATCGACTTTGATATGGGCGATCGAAGGCATGCGTTTGGCGAGGGCTTTGAGCACGCTCGACGCGTTGGCGACCGCATATTCTTCGAGTGCTTCGCCCCCTGAGAGCATGAGGACGACGATTGATCCGGCAAGGTATTCATCAAGGAGGATCGCGGTGACGATCGAGATGCCCGCAAGGAGATCGGAGCCGAACTCTTTGCGGAAGGCCTTGGCTGCGAGCTCAAAGACGAGTGGCGTGCCTCCGACAAACAGGCAGATCAACAAGGGGAGGGTGTAGGAAAACTCGGAGCTGTCGGTTCCGAACCGGAGGATGAGATGGAGCGCGATGGTGATGAGCGCGAGGATGGCGATGCTGATCTGGCGTGTGTTCCAGATGCGTTTGAGGAGATTCATGGTGTTCCATTCTCTTCAATGAGCCGCGACCGTAAGGGAGCGGCCTTGCTTGATTCTGAGTCGTTCTAAGACCGCTCCCTTACGGTCGCGGCTTGTTCGTGCTTCGACTCGTATCGGACGATACCTTTCACAATGGTCATCATCGGCCGAATGGTCATGTTCCATCCGAGGAATGGTGTATTGACCGATTTCCCTGCCAGATCATCGAGATTCAGGGTCCAATTGTTGGCGGGGTCGATGAGGGTGATGTCCGCCGGGCCACCGATCTTGAGCATACCAAGCCCTTGAGTATCAAGCCCGCAGAGCCGAGCGGGGTTGATGGTCATGAGTTCGATGAGTTTGGGCAGGTCGATGTGGCCGGTTTCGACGAGGGCCTTGTGGTACAGGCCCAAAGCCGACTCAAGCCCAATAATCCCAAACGGAGCCTCCGCCAGCACATTCCGCTTCTCATCATTGGTATGCGGAGCATGATCCGTCGCCAAAATCGTAATCACCCCATCAGCGACCCCTTGCCTCAAAGCATCAATATCAGATTGCTCCCGCAACGGCGGGTTCATCTTGGCCATCGTCCCATGCGTCTCGATCGCCTCATGCGTCAACAACAAGTGGTGGGGCGACGCCTCGCAAGTCACAGGCATCCCCTCCCGCTGCGCCCGCGCCACGATCTCGACAGAATTCCCCGACGACATATGCTGAATGTGGTAATCACACCCAATCGCTTTATTGAGCCGAATATCCCGCTCAATAATCATCTCCTCCGCCTCCCGAGGCCAACCCTTATGCCCAAGCTTGGCAGCCACCGTCCCCGCATGCATCACCGCCCCATCAGTCAGCGTCAACTCCTGACAATGCTGCATAAAACATTTACCCGTTTGCTTGACCGCTTGAAGCACCGCCTTCATCATCGCCGCCGATTCAATCACATCCCCATCATCCGAATACCCAACCGCCCCCGCATCCAGGCACAACCCAATCTCCGCAAGCCGCTCGCCCTTGCGTCCCTTCGTCGCCGCCGCCACCGAGAACACCCGGCAATGCCCAACCTGCTCGGCCCGCGACCGCACAAACTCAACCATCTCAGGCGAGTCCAACGCCGGCGAAGTGTTGGGCATACAACACACCGCCGTAAACCCCCCAGCCACCGCCGCCAATGTCCCCGATTCAATATCCTCCTTATGCACCTGCCCCGGCTCACGAAGATGCACATGCGGATCAATCAACCCAGGCGAAAGGATCATCCCCTCAGCGTTAATCACCCGGTCATAGCCAGAGGTGTCCAGATTCGCTTGGATGGCTTGGATGGAACCATCAGCAATGGCAACATCGGCAATTTGATCCATCCCCGATGCAGGATCAATCACACGGGCGGCACGAATCAGGACAGATGGGGCAATAGGCGGGATTGTCATGCACAAGGATAGGTTGGCTGGCGGTCGAGGATGGCTTTGGGTGCTATGCTTCAATCCGGCTTGGATACAAGCCAATCCGGGGTGTAGCGCAGCTTGGTTAGCGCATCTGACTGGGGGTCAGAAGGTCGGAGGTTCAAATCCTCTCACCCCGATTTCGGATTATTTGAGCAGTATTGTTGGGGATTTACTGTCTTCCGGCAGCCATATTCTGTAATTCGCATCGGCGAAGGAACGCCTCGAGTAGCGACTTGTCCGCATGTGTTATGACGCCGTCGAGGTTGATGTCGATTGGGTTATGATGCTGTTCGAAGAGATCGTTTCATAACCGAACAATCTGAAAAGGCGTGCCCATTTACAGTCAACATGCTGCTCCACAGTATGGGCAACTACCTCTATAAACAAGTCATGGATTCCACCGCCTCAGAAGGCAAGGGGCTTATCTTTGACAATGTAGTGTTGGCAGCAGCGGACACCAACAATGAAGATCATGCACGGTGGGTAGATCAAATCAAGTGCCGACGGCGAATCTACATCACAATCAATGAACGCGACGGAGCTTTGAGAGCTTCCCGTATTAAATCAGGCCAAGAGCAAAGAGCAAGGCTTGGGCATTATCCGTACAACCTATACGCCACCTCAGCGGTGTATCTTGATGTGACGGATGCCAAATATGTGGGAAGTTCTCATGCGTACTTTGAAAAAAAGCCACTGCAAAATGCATCGCTTAAACGATTCTTCACCTCCGCATTTAATGGACTTGCAGCCGAGGGGAAGTTGGAATATAACAACGCCTCAAAAATGTACCGCGTTTCGTAGGGCCGAGTGGATCCGGCATGTGCCTTGATCCAAACCCAGAATAGAGAGTACACGGGTTGTGATTATTGCTGTGAAAGCAAAATCCGTATCTCCAGATTCCAAAGGTGTATCTGGGACAAGAGCGAGTTCAACTGGTCCTCTTTCAACAGGTTTTTTTATCTGGTCTCATCCCACCCTAATTCTGCAAGAGCAGCCAACTCCATAAAAAAAACACCCGGAAAAGATTCCGGGTGTTCTTCGTATCAAGTGACAACCGAAACGGTTGTAAACTTATCGGCGACGACGAGCAGCAACAAGGCTACCCATGCCCATCAGTGCCAAAGCACCAGGAGCAGGGATCACATTGATCTCAAATCGATGAGACAAAGCACCACCGCTGGCACCGCCAAAGGTGTTGTCTTCACTACCAACCGTTGGGCTGGCATCACTCAAGAACCACTGCCCATTTGAAGTGGCATCAGTAGACATCTGCAGAATGCCCGTTGCGTCAGCACTGAATGTACCGCCAAGGGTGATGGTCCAGATGAAGTTGCCCGCCTGTGAGAAAGCAACAGAGAATGCCGAGATCAGATTGGTACCCGAAGCATCCAAGAATTCAAAGTTGAGAACTCCGTCAACAGCATCAACGCCACCCACAAAGCGGATCGACTCCATAGAAATCGAACCAACACTCGTCGAGGTGTAATCGTCAAAGCCAAGAGCGCCATTTCCAGAAGGGAACGCGGCAAAGCCAGTTCCCGCGTCCATGTTCGAGTACACGCTGCTCACCACGCCTTGTGTGCCTTGTTCAAGAGACACAGCAGTAAGGTTGTCCGAACTGATTTGCGTGTAGGTCGAGTAATCGCCAAGGACAGGTGAAGCGAACGCTGAACCAGCGATCGCAACGACAGTAAGTGTTGCAGTAATTTTCATCATTTGATTTTGCTCTCTTTCTTCTCATTTTGCCCGGGCAAATAGAAGGCTCCGGGACACATGCAAAAAATTCTCTCACAAAAATCGGCTTCTCACTCCGATCTACACCACTATCCTGACATAATTCACGCCCCCTGTCAAAACAAAACAGTCAAAAACCAGGAAAAAGCCAATTTTTTCCGAACTTTTTATAGGACACCGACGCATCAGTACACAATCCACAAATACACATTCCAGCACCCGGACAAACCCCGCCCCCTCATCAAGAGTATCATTCAAAGCATCGAACATAAAGCGAGAAAAACCATGATTTCAGCACAAAAAGCACTCGGCATCCTCAAAGAAGGCAACAAACGCTTCGTCGCCAACCAATCCGCAGAACTCCACCGAACCCACAAACTCATCGACAACCAAACCCCCTTCACCATCGTCCTAAGCTGCTCAGACTCACGCGTACCACCAGAAATCGTCTTCGACCAAGGCATAGGCGACATGTTCATCATCCGCGTCGCAGGAAACATCGTCACCCCCGTAGAACTCGGATCCGCCGAGTTCGCAGCACTCAACTTCGGCACCCGCCTCCTCGTCGTCATGGGCCACACCAAATGCGGCGCCGTCCAAGCCACCATCCAAACCACCCAAACCGAACCCTCAAAAAAGCCAACCCTCTCCCAAGGCCTACAAACCATCGTCGACCAAATCGCCACCTCCGTCAACGAAAACACCGACCACACCAACAACGATTCCGTCAACGAAGTCATCAAAGCAAATGTCATCAACTCAGCACAAAGACTCCACACCGAGTCCAAAGCAATCGCCGACCTCACCAAAAACGACGGCCTCATGATCGTCGGAGCCGTCTACGCAATCGAAACCGGAACCGTCGAGTTCTTCGACATCCCAAAATAAACCAACAAAAAAAACCGCCCCAAAGAGACCGCTTAATACAACACAATCAACCAACTTGTCCCAGCCCAGAATTCCTCCTCCCCCGGGCTTCTACTTTGGGGGGCGGGGGAGGTGTCTGCGTCTTCGCAGACGGAGGGGGTCTTCTTCGAGCCGGGTGCCACCGCTTGACCCTCTTGGGCAAGCGGTGTCTTGGCTCTACTAAACCCCCGTCTTAACCTTCGCAGTCGACCGAACATGCAACTCCCCAAGCTGCTCATCATCCACAATATTCGGCGCCGCGCACATCAAATCCTGTCCCGTCATCGTCTTGGGGAACGCAATAACCTCCCGAATATTGTCCGTCCCGCACATATGCATCACCAACCGATCAAGCCCAAAGGCCACCCCCCCATGCGGCGGAGCCCCATAAGAAAGCGCATCCATCAAGAACGAAAACTTCTGCTTGGCCTCTTCCTCACTCAGCCCAAGCAACTCAAACACCTTCGCCTGCACATCAGCCCGGTGAATACGAATCGACCCCCCCCCAATCTCCGACCCATTACAAATCATGTCATACCCATCCGAGACAATCGATTCCACCATATCAATATCGCTCCCATCGGCAGACAACAACCGCTCAACTTCATAATCCGTCGGCGCCGTAAACGGATGATGCAACGCATGGTACCGCTGTGCATCTTCAACCCATTCAAACATCGGGAAGTCATACACCCACAAGAAGTTCCACATCCCCTCAGGAATCAGATCAAAGTCCTTGGCAATCTTGAGCCGAAGCTCCCCAAGCGATCGCGACACAACACCATAAGTATCCGCCGCAAACACCACCGCATCCCCGTCTTCCAATCCAAGTGCAGCCACAAGCTCGTCTTTAATCTCGCCTAAGAATTTCCCGATCCCGCCTTCAAGATTCCCATTCACAAACTTCGTCGTCGGGATCCCCCCCGCACCAAAGTCCGCCGCAAACTTGCTAAAAGCATCCGTCGTCTTCCGAGTAAACCTCTCGGCCACCCCAGGCACCCGGAACGCCTTGACACACCCCTTCTCCATCCCAAGCGCATTACTAAACACACCAAAATCAGTCTTCCCAGCAATCTCAGATATATCCACCAACCTCAAATCAAACCGAGTATCAGGCCGATCACTCCCATAATCCCGCATCGCATCCTGATACGAAATCCTCGGGAACTCCCCAAGTTCCACACCCATAATCTCCTTCCAAAGCGTCTGCGCAAACCCCTCCATAATGGCAAGCACAGCATCCCGATCCACAAACGCCATCTCAAGGTCAATCTGCGTAAACTCCGCCTGCCGATCCGCCCGCGGATCCTCATCCCGGAAACATCGCACAATTTGCAAATACCGATCACACCCAGCAATCATCAAAATCTGCTTAAACAACTGAGGCGACTGAGGCAACGCATACCACATCCCCTCCTGCTGCCGCGACGGCACCAAAAAGTCCCGCGCACCCTCAGGCGTAGACCGACACAACATCGGCGTCTCAATCTCCAAAAACCCAAGGGTGTCAAAATAGTCCCGCGTCAACTTCGTCACCCGATGCCGAACCCGCAAAATCTCCTGCATCGCAGGCCGGCGCAAATCCAAATACCGATACTGCAACCGAGTCTCCTCCCCAGGCAAGTTCTTCTCATCACTCGGCACAAACGGCAACTTCTTCGTCTTCGACAAAACAATCAACTCACCAGCAACAACCTCAATAGACCCCGTCGCCATCTTCGGATTCTTCTTAGCCCGCTCACGCACAATCCCAGTAATAGAAACACAATCCTCATTCCGCAACCGATCACCAGCTTCAACAAGCTCCGCCGCAGCATCCTCACTATCAAAAACAACCTGCGTAATCCCATCCCGATCCCGCACATCCACAAAGATCAATCCCCCTCCATGCCCACGAAAAGCATTCACCCATCCATTGAGTGTGACGGTTGTTCCAATATCAGATTCAGTAATCTGCCCACAAGTGTGCGTCCGCATGCCCATAGTAATTCTCGCTATACAAAGTCCAAAGTACTCAACCAAGGCCAAATCCCAGATCGAACATAAGATAGTAGCTCCGGGTGCCACGGCTTGACCGTCTTCGGCAAGCCGTGTCTTCAATTGTCCACTCCACCCCCAAAAAAGAGATGCCCGAAACGCGGGTGCCCCGATGGTGGGCTTTGCCACCTTCGGGTCTTGGTACGCCGGGCCTTCAACCCCCAAAAAAAGAGAGGCCCGGAATGCGACGCATCGCATCCGGGCCTCACGCACAGGACTCTTCTATAAAAAGACAAACCCATCACCCCACCAAGTTATTCCAAACGAAAAAAACTTTCCTCACCCAATCCCAAGCCGCCCAAGCCACCACCCCATTAACCCCTCCAAATCATCCCCACCAACCCCATACTCCAAACACATCACCTCCCCAAACTCAATAACCGCGGCCTCATACCCACTCTTAACCTCCTCCCCCGGGCTTCCGGGGGAGGTGGCCGCGAAGCGGTCGGAGGGGGTCTTCTCTTTGGTCTTTCCCCCAGCACCATGCACCCGCTCAAACAACAACGCCCCCTCCTCCCACAACCCCAAATCCCCAGGCAACGGCAACTCCAAAACCTGCCTTGCGCTCATCTTCAAAGCATCCGCATGCATCGCCGCCCCCCCAAACTCACGCATCGCAAAAGCACTACACACAGGCGACCCAATCGCCGCCCCAACCATCCAAACATCTACCCGGTCTTTAATCTTCTCCGGGTGCGGGTGCCCCGACTCGCCGTCTTCGGCGCAGTCGGGTTTACTCTCCGGGTGCCATGCTGGTGCCGTCTTCGGCTCCTGCATGTCTTCTCTTCTCTTCTGGGTGCCACGGCTTGACCGTCTTCGGCAAGCCGTGTCTTCTCCTCCCGGGTGCCATGGAGACGCCGTCTTCGGCTTCTCCATGTCTTCGCCTTCCCCAATATCATCTCCCCCCCTCACCATCACCGAAATCATCGGCGTCAAAACAACATACTCCCCCGAAAAATCCACAAACGCCTCCACAACCTTCGTCTGCGTCGCCACCACAACCTTCTCCACCCGTCGAGCATCCACCCATTTCGACAACCGCGCATCCCCAACAATCCCCGCCGCCGCAACCCTGGGCCCCTCCCATTTCCGCTTATGAATCCGCGTCGCCTTCTTCCCCCAATAACTCACGCCCAAATCCACCAACCCAGTCGTAAGCACCGCAGGCGACCCATCCCGATCATCACACCCCCCAATCTCCGAATCCTCCACCAACTTCCCAACCAACCCATAATACTCATCCCGAAAATCAGCCGTCGCCGTCGCCACATCACCAACAACCCCGCTCGATTCAATCCCAATCTCAGGCACCCCCATCGTCACCGCCACAATCGAAGACCAAGTTCCCAACCTCCCAAACGCTTCACGAGAAATCACCAAAAACTCATGCTCAACAAAGTCCCCCCCAGAAAACCGCCGAACTCCCCCA
>JAESRA010000103.1 GCA_016764895.1 Phycisphaerales bacterium
AAGTACGTCCTCCCCCGGCCTCGCAGAGTGGCAACAGGAGGGAGAACTATTTTACCGTTTAAGTTGGGAATTAGATACAGTCGGGGGAAAAACACCAATATAACCCCACACACACCCATCCCCACCCGTCTGAGCCTCTTCTATCAAAGACCCCATACGGGGCGAGTAATCAGCCTTTTTATTCCCCTAGCAACCCCCGACCCACAAGACTACCATACACACCATTCCAACAGAACCTAGCTTAGGACAAATACGCCATGACCAGAGATGAGATACTCGACACTATCCGCGAAATCCTCGTTGATGCCTTGGCCGTCGATGATGATGAAGTGACACCTTCTGCAACGCTTATTGGCGATCTGGGTGCCGAATCGATCGACATCCTTGATATTACCTTTAAACTCGAACAAGAGTTCGGCTTCAAAATCGCTCAAGGCGAACTCTTCCCCGAAGGTATCACCCAAGACCCCGACTATGTCCAAGATGGCAAGGTCAGCCCAAAGGGTCTCGAACTGCTTAAAGAACGAGGCCCCCACTTTGATATGGCGGCTCTTGAAGCAGACCCTTCGGTCGAAAATGTCCGCAAAATTTTCACTGTTGAAGCCCTGATCAACTTCTGCCAGCACAAGCTCCAAGCCGCCTGATCATTCTGATCATTCTGATCATTCTGATCATTGAATCCATAAGCCACCTAATCGAGGACACTCCATGCGATGGATGTGGATTGATCGAATCATTGAACTCGTTCCAAATGAACGCTTGGTGTCGATCAAGCATATCTCGATGGCCGAGGATCATATCCACGACCACTTTGCTGCAACTCCTCATCGCAAACCGCTCCCAATGATGCCAATGTCTTTGGTCGTCGAGGGCATGGCCCAATCCGCTGGTATCCTCATTGGCCATGCGGGCGGCTTCAAAGAGAAGGTCGTCCTGGCCAAAGTCACCAAAGCCACGCTTACCAAAGACCCCACACCAGGCTGTACTCTCCGATACACCGCCACCATCGATCGCCTCACAGAAAATGGAGCTTCAACCAAAGGCGTAATTGATCTATACGACCCCGAAGTCTGTTATCGGGACCAATCGCCCGCTCAACCCGAACGAATCGGGGAGATCGACCTCATATTCTCACATCTTGATCGCAATTCCGCCGGTACGCAGTACCCTAAAGAGAACTTCGTGTTTAGTGAATCATTCCGGACCATGCTCCGAACCAGCGGCATTGAATCATCGTTCTGATTCACATATGACCTATACTCTCTAAAGCAGTACAAGACCCGACATCAGGAGATCAGCCATGGCAACTTCAAAATCCAAGACAACACTCCTACTGATCGCCACGGTCATAGCCGCAACGGCCATGACGGCATGTTCACCCAGAGCAGTGGATCGCACCGATCGCCGGCCTCATACAGGTATGCGGGGAGTCGCCTACAAAAAATTGATCTTCACCCTCAACGAAGCCAACGCCCTCTCATACCGCGCCAATGAACATGCCCAACTGATGTATGCCTCTGATGAAGTCGATGACAAAACCAAAGAAAGTGCGATGCGACTTGTAGATGATGCAAATGCTTTCGCAGACGATATCGAATGGTCACTTGCCAATAACCAACGCATGACCTGGCACCGCAGCGAAATGAACCGTCTCTGGGGCAAGTTTAAGAATCTGTACCCGGAAGATAAGTCGTATGCCAAAGGCTACACAAAGTGGTCGGTCCGCAAACCAACACCCAAGCTGCGTCTCAAGTTCAACTACGATGACAACTACGGCATCGAAAGAACTAAGCCACGCTGGAATGATCTCCAGCCAGTCATCCGCGAGTTCTACGAAACCGAATAAGAAGCGTTCAAACCACAGAGCGACTGGTCTCGGATCAAACTCGGATCAAACTCAGGTCTTTGCTACAAAAAACAACAACTGCTACATCATTGTGTTTGCATCACGGGCCTTGCGGCTGCTGATCTTGGCATGATTCAATGCGTTTGTGTAATTTGGTGACGACTGCAAACTGAACCTGAGAACCGTATCTCCCAGCATGATCTCATCGCCTTCGTTGAGCGGTGTTTCGATCTCGATTTCATCACCATTCACCAACAATGCATTCATCGATTTCATGGGCGCTACGACATGATTCGGTTCTGAGAACCGAATCACAGCATGTTTACGGCTGACTTTCATATCCATAATTTGGATGTCACGGGAAGGATCGCGGCCGATCGACAACGGACGGCCTGCGATTTCAAAGCTTGCCCCAGCTTGGTCGCCGGTCATGATAGTGAGATTTGCCATTGAAAATTCCTTTGCGTCAAAGTCTTCCGATTTGAACCGTCAGGAGTCGCCCCCTATTGATTTTGTGATAAAACACCTAAAGGGCTTATTGTACTACAAAATGTATAAAAAGCGTATCAGAAATGGTTATTTTTTGATGCTTCATCTCGAAGTTTACCCGCATTCCACGCCCGTCTTCCATGTCCGCCTTCGTCGCTATACTAACACCCATGCAACGAAGAGCCGCCATAATTTGTGCCTTGCGAACCCCGGTCGGTCGATTTGGGGGCTCACTGGCGACCATTCGCCCCGATGATCTGGCCGCCCATGTTATCAAGGCGGTTGTTGATCGCTCTGGGATTGATGCTGGGCTGATTGAAGATGTGTATTTCGGCGCCGCCAATCAAGCCGGCGAAGATAACCGAAATGTTGCGCGAATGGCGTCATTGCTCGCAGGGCTCCCGGCCAGCGTCCCCGGCTCAACCGTCAACCGGCTCTGCGCATCTGGACTCGACGCGATCAATATCGCTGCCCGAATGATCGAAGCAGACCACGGCGATGTGTTCATCGCCGGCGGCGTAGAGTCGATGAGCAGAGCCCCATATGTACTCAGCAAACCCGAAACCGCGTTCGCTCGGAATCAGGAACTGCAAGACACCTCCATCGGCTGGCGGTTCATCAACCCGCGCCTTTCAGAACTCCATCATCCGTATCCCATGGGCCAAACCGCAGAGAATGTCGCGCGGAAATATCAGATCAGCCGGGAAGATCAGGATCGATTTGCGCTGGGGAGTCAGCAAAAATGGGCCGCCGCCAACGAGCAAGGATTGTTCAAAAACGAAATCGTGCCCGTCGAGATTCCCCAACGCAAGAGTGATCCGGTCGTGTTTGACACCGATGAACATCCACGCCCAAGCACCACGCTCGACAAGCTCGCCAATCTCCGCCCGGCCTTTGCCAAAGACGACCAAGGCAGCGTGACGGCGGGCAACTCCTCAGGTATCAACGACGGCTCGGCGGCCCTCCTGCTCGTCGAAGAACAGCGCGCAAAGGAACTCGGCCTCACGCCCCTCGCATTCGTAGGCCCCAGCGCGGCCGCTGGAGTTGACCCCGCATACATGGGCATCGGACCGGTGTTCGCAATCAGAAAAGCACTCCAAAGAGCGAAGCTCGATTTAGGCGACATCGACCTCATCGAACTCAACGAGGCCTTCGCCGCCCAGTCCATCGCGTGCGCACGAGACCTCAATATCCCAGATGACAAACTCAATGTCAACGGCGGAGCAATCGCCATCGGTCATCCGCTGGGCTGCAGCGGGGCACGGATCGCAACAACCCTGATCCATGAGATGATCCGCACCGATGCCCATCGCGGGCTTGCATCACTGTGCGTAGGGGTCGGGCAGGGCTTGGCGACTGTCTTTGAACGAGCCTAGGCCACCTGCCAAAGTCAGCTCAGCCCTCTGAAACAATCCGCTGGAATCCGCCTTTGAAGGCGCGTACAAGAGCATCAATCTCCACTTCGGTCATCGGCGTCGAAAGCGTTGCGGTGCAGGTGTTGATCAACACAAAACCTTCATCAAACATGTAATCAAGCAAGAGTTTGATCTGCCCGTTCTGCTCAGGCGTGAGGTACGCCTCACGAAAATTGCAAGGCTCATGCTCTTTCATGTGTACACGGAACATCGACCCCCCACCCGTCACACACGCGGCCAGTCCAGTCTCAGAAATGGCATCGGTTATCCCTTTGATGGCGCGCTGCGCGAGGGCATTCAATCGCTTGATCGCTGGCGCATCAAACTTCTCCATCGCGACAAAGCCCGCGGTGGTGCTGATGGGGTTGGCCGAGAATGTACCTGAGTGCGGGAACAGGAGTTTCTTTGAACGCGGGTTGAGGACTTCCATCACATCGGATCGTCCGGTGACCGCTCCGATGGGGAATCCGCCGCCGATCATCTTTCCGAGTGCGGTGAGATCAGCGGTGATGCCGTAGCTTGTTTGGAGACCGCTGTATTCTGTGCGGAAGGTGATGACTTCGTCGAGGACCAGCAGCGAGCCGTTGCGCGTTGTCCAGTCCCGGATCGCGGCGACAAACTCGGCATCAGCAGGCCGAAGCCCTACGCGGTGCGGCATCAGATCAAGAAGCACACACGCCAAATCCGCCGCGTTTTCGTCGAGGATCGCGATCGCGCGCTCTGGATCATTAAACGGAATGATGACCACATCATTCAAAGCCGAATCCGGGGTGCCATGGGCCAGCGGCACGCTCTTTGGATGATCGATATCACCCCAATTGGCGGGACTTGGCGATTGGCTCACCTCCGCGTAGTCGTATCCGCCGTGGTACGCGCCTTCGACCTTGGCGATCTTTGGGCGACCAGTAAAGGCACGGGATGATTTGAGAGCGACCATCAACGCTTCGGTGCCTGAGTTGACGAATCGTAGTTTTTCAAATCCAGGATTTCGGTCACACAGAAGTTCTGCGTAGCGGACCTCCATCTCCGTCGCCATGGTGAACGCCGAACCTCTGGCGAGTTGTTCTGAAACGCTTTGGACGATTTCGGGGCATGCGTGGCCGTGGATGAGCGATGCCATGTTGTTGGAAAAATCGAGCCGTGTGACGCCTTCGGTATCTGTGATTCGGCAGCCGGAGCCGTACTCGGCATACGCGGGATATGGATCGCGCAGGACGGTATTTCGGCTCACTCCGCCGGGCAATACTTTGACTGCGCGGGCGTAGAGTTCTGCACTTTTTGAGGTTTGGGTTGGGATACTCATATCGTGATTCCCTTTGGTTAAGCCAAGATTGGCAACAGCGGCGCGCCTGTGCGTTGCTGGACATACTCAAAATCGACGCCGGGGCTGAGTTCGACTACTCGAAAGCCTTCGGAGGTGACATCGATCACCGCCAGATCGGTATAGATGCGGTCAATGACTTTCTGCCCGGTGAGGGGGAAAGTGCAGGTGTCCACGAGCTTTGGATCGCCGTGCTTGGTGCAGTGCTGGGTGATGACGAAGACCGACTTGACACCCGCAACCAGATCCATCGCCCCGCCGACAGCCGGTATGGCATCGGGGGCACCGGTTGACCAGTTGGCCAGGTCCCCGTCTTTGGAAACTTGCATCGCGCCCAGCACGCATAGATCAATATGCCCGCCGCGGATCATCGCAAAGCTGTCGGCATGATGAAAGTACGCGGCTCCAGGGATTGCGGTCACATGGCGTTTGCCAGCGTTGATCAGTTCAGGATCACCCTCACCGGGCTCAGGCGAAGGGCCCATGCCCAGCAAACCGTTCTCGGTGTGGTAGATCAGCGTCCGCCCATCAGGCACAAACTTGGTGACCAGTTCAGGAATGCCAATCCCAAGGTTTACATACGACCCGCTGGGAATGTCCTGCGCCAAGCGTTTGGCCATCTCTTGGCGCGTGCGCCCAATGACTGTGGTTTGATCGCTCATGGGTAGCTCACTCCGGCGGCAACGAGTTCTGATTCAAACACCGGGCTCGGAACACCAACGACCCGGCTCACAAAGATGCCTGGCGTGACAATGTTCTCAGGATCAATCTGCCCCGGCTCAACAACCTCGTCGACCTGCACAATCGCGACCTTGGCCGCCATCGCCATCGGAGGCCCAAAGTTGCGGGCGGTTTTGTTGTAAATCACATTGCCAAAGGTATCAGCAATCCGTCCTTTGATCAACGCGAAATCCGCTTTGAGCCCGCGTTCTAGCAGATACTCCTGTCCATCAAACTCACGGCTTTCTTTGCCCTCTGCCAAGGGTGTACCTACGGCGGCGGGTGTGTAGAACCCAGGAATCCCCGCGCCGCCGGCGCGGATGCGCTCGGCGAGTGTTCCCTGAGGCACCAGTTCAAGCTCGGTCTTGCCGCTCCGGTAGAGATCAGGAAAGACCGTCGAGTTGGCCGTGCGCGGGAATGAGCAGATAATTTTGGACACACGCTCGGCTTTGAGCAATGCCGCCAGCCCGACCTCCCCGCTGCCGGTGTTGTTGCTGACGACTGTGAGATTCGAAGCGCCTTGGTCGATCAGTGCGTGGATCAGTTCGATCGGACTGCCGGCCTCGCCAAACCCGCCGATCATCACAACCGCTCCGTCAAACACATCGGCGACAGCATCGGTGACACTCTTTACTTGTTTGTTGATCATTCGGATTCTTCTTTAACCACGCGCGAGTAATCGAACAACCCGGCCTCATCAAACAAAACGCGATCCTCGTAATCATCAAACCAAGCCGCCTCTGGGTTTCGCCCAACAATACAAACCTTGCCGCGATCCGAGGCGTCGGCTGGGTTGCGAAGGAGCTTGAGGATCACCACGCCGTTCTCGCTGCCCGCAAGACCGGGAATGGGTTCGTTGGTGACGGCCACAACCTCGGTCTTACCTTTGTAGTGCGTGATCGAGAGTTTGGCGTGGTTTTCAACCCCGGAAAGACCTTTCTGAGACTCATTGAGGATCCGCCAAGATTCTTCGATGGGGATGTTGAACGCTTTATACGCGATGATGTCCCGGCCGCAGAAGAAGTAGTGGTTGTCAGCACCCACCCGTTTAATCTCGCGTTGCATGATTCGGAGGGCGTCGGGATCGTCATTGATGTCTTTGATGATCGGCGTTTGGTTCTCAACAGTGACCCAGCCGCGATCGAGCAGGCCTCGCATAGCCCGGCCGGTTTCGGGAACCCATGCGTAAAAACCGTTGTCATCGCGAATGTACTCGCCCGAATCGGCTTTGGCGAGGAACTCGTCTGGGTGCTCAAAGTGGACCATGAAGTGCATACCGACTTCTGGGTATGCGTCATGGAAACCATCAAGCATTGCGAAGAATGTATCATCGAACCGCTGGGGATAGAACGCCATTTCTTTGGTGCCTACGCGGATGGATTCGATACCAGCCTCTGCCAAAGCCGAGAACCATGCGGCGAGTTTGGCGTTGTTGAGGACCATTGGATCACCGCCTGAGAGCAATATTTCGCGGAGTTTCTCTCGGCCGCAGTCTGGATGGTGGCCGCCGTTGGCCTCGACTGCTTCGTTAAATGAGTGAATGTACCCGATGATTTCTGGAATCTTGGCGAGCCCTTTCTTAGCAACTGTTCCGTCGGCCCGCTCGATTTCTTTGCGAGCGATCAGCTCTTCGCGGTAGCAGAACCGGCAGTGGGCCGAGCATGTGGAGACGACATACAACAGCCCCATTTCATATTTATGCAAGAGCCCTTCGACGGGCGAGTAATCCATTTGGTTGCCTGGGTCTTCAGAGCCGGCAAGGTCAAGGGTTTCGTCTGGGCTGGCCTTGACGAGTTTTTGGATCGCGGGACTGTTCTTGGCAAGCTCGGCAAAGTGCCTTGTGACCTTGACAGGCATCCGCTTCTCGACATCACGATCAGATTCTTTGAGCACGCTCAACTGGACAAGTTCGTCGGAACTGTAGAGCGACTTGAGGTCCTCGGGCGCGGTTCCTTTGAGGAATGGAGCGAGCCCATTGATGATCTCACGCTTGTGAGCCACATCCGTCACAGTATCAAGGAAGGCCTGCTCTTTGGCGGTCGGGGCGTATTTGGTTGCTTGAGGCATCAACTGAACTCCATAAAATGACGACAAAGGTTTCGGCTGCCTGTAACTAGGCGTACACTACTCTAGCCGGATTGTAACACACTGACCATCGGAGTGCCAGTCATGTCGATACAAGATTTAATCGCCGAAATAAGCGATCGATTGACACCAACGGAACGACGAGTTGCCGCCCTTGTGCTTGAGGACCCAACACTCCTGGCATTCGGCACGGTATCGGACCTTGCCAATCGAGCCCAGACCAGCAGGCCTTCTATCGTCCGATTTGCGACCAAGCTTGGGTTCGATGGCTATACGGATCTCCAAAGCTGGATCCGCGAGGAGTTATCACACCAACTTTCGAGTCCTAGCCACCGGATCCGCCAGCAGGACGGAGCGGTCGCCACTATCCGGGCCGCGATTGAGAACTCGATCCACGAAACATTCGCCGCCCTCGACGAACGCCGCCTCAATGCCTTGGCCACCCCCATCGCCAAAGCCAGAAATGTGTGGATCCTCTCAGGCGAGACATCCATGGCCGGAGCGGTCGCCCTGCACAGTGGTTTGTCCATGATCCGCCCAGATGTCCATCTTGTCCAAGAACATTCAACGGGTCGTCAGTTGAGCAGCGCGACCAAAGCCGATACCGCAGTCGTCTTCGATTTTGCCCGGTACCGACGCAACTCGATCACTTCGGCAAGGGCACTTGCCAAAATCGGCGTGAAGATCGTTGCGATCACCGATGGGCCGCTCTCTCCGCTCGCTTCGCTGACTAAAACATGGTGCGAGCTCAAAATCCCCGCTGTGGGGCCGTTTGACAGTTCAATTCCAGCAGTAATGACGGCCGAACTCTTAGTCGCTCAAGTCGTCAAGCAACTCGGTACAGAAGCCCACAAACGAATCGATCGACTCGAAGAACTCTGGCAAACGACCGGCACCTTCCTGCACTACAGCCCGCGTGTAAATCGTACTCTCTAACTTAATAGAACACTGGCCTTTCAATAGATTGCTGCGAATCATCTGGTATGCCTCAATACACCATACTGCTCTTTGGCCCGGCCGCCGCTGCGATCACAATGGATCGGGTGGTTATCCAATCTGCCGAGTTGTGCTCCGCTGACCAACTTAAAGTGCTGATGATTCAACAATTTCCAGCACTCGATGTGTATCTTGATGCAGGTAGATTGGCCGTCAATCAGAGCTTTGTGATCGGCGAGACAATCATTTCCACAAGCGACGAGACAGCATTAATCACCATGGTGTCTGGAGGCTGATGATGAGTGTACAAATACGGCTCACCCAAGGCCCACTAGCAACATGGCCCGATACCCCATACGCCCAAGGATCAGGCGCACGGATCGTCTTTGATGGAGTGGTTCGCCCAACCGAAGATGGCGAAAAAATCCAAGGCCTCCACTACGAAGCCTACCGCCCGATGGCCGAGCAGCAACTTGAAATCATTGGGCAAGAACTGCTCGAAACTCACGGGCTGATCGCAATGGATATTGAGCATTCCATCGGCTTAGTACCCAACTATAAATGCTCGTTTCGACTGGTAATCGACTCCAAGCATCGAAAAGAGGGGCTTGCTGCAATGGACGAGTTCATCAACCGGCTCAAGCAAGATGTTCCGATCTGGAAGTCTGCCAAGTAGTTACCGACGATGCCGAAATAGAAACAAGCACGGATTCTTGTATAGGCATAATAATAGATGAAATTATCCAATAATACAGGCCTGCCTATTGTGTCCCAAGAATAATAGGACTAGTATGTCCAGATTGATGATGTCAATGCAGGCATCGCTCAAACTGGAGATTCACGATGGCCATAGTTGGTGCCTTTGCTCGGATCGAATCAAATATCGCTTCCTCGTGCCAATCCGCACTCGAGGAAATCGCCGGGGTCAGTATCTTTGATATCAAAGACCCCGACAAACTCGGCGTACTCGTTGAAGCCGAGTCGCTCAACCAAGCCCACTCGACCATTACCACAACTATTCGGAACACCCCCGGCGTGCTGGGTGTGTGGCCGGTGTATGTCAATACAGAAGACGAACCAGTTCACGACTGAATTCCGGGGCGATCAAGACGCATATAAGCGTCCCCGATCCGCCCACGAAGGGAGCAAGAAAATGGATAATGACAGACGCGATTTCATCAAAGCATCCGCAATGGCAAGCGTTGCCGCCGTCGCCGCTGGCGGATCGGCCGCCGTTGCAGAAGAACTCAACGAATCCACCCAAGACAACTCGGTCCAATGGACCAAATCCGTCTGCCGATTTTGCGGCACCGGCTGCGGGGTCATGATCGGTCACAAGGGCGATCAGATCGTCGCGATGCGCGGCGATCCCGAACATCCAACAACCAAAGGCCTCGTCTGCGCCAAATCACTCTTCCTCCCCAAAATTGTCCACTCCAAAGACCGCCTCAAAACACCGATGCTCCGCAAGGACGGTAAGTTCGTTCCCATCGAATGGGATGAAGCGATGGACCTCATGGCCGACAAGTTCGCCAAAGCCATCAAAAAACATGGTCCCGATTCCGTCGCCTACTACGGCTCTGGCCAAGCGATGACCGAAGAAAGCTACCTCTGCAACCGGCTCTTCAAAGGCGGCATCGGCACCAACAATGTCGAAGGAAACCCACGCCTGTGCATGGCATCGGCGGTCGGTGGTTATGTCACCACCTTCGGCAAAGACGAGCCCATGGGTTGCTATGAAGATATCTGGCACGCCAACACGATCTTCCTCGTCGGTTCAAACGCCGCCGAGTGCCACCCTGTCATCTTCGATCAGATTCTCGCTGCAAAACAAGCCAATCGCAGGCTCAACATCATCGTGCTCGATCCACGCAAGTCGCCCACCGTCTCGATCGCCCGCGTCCACCTTGATCCAATCCCAGGATACGACCTGGCGGTCCTGCACTCGATGGCCTACTGCCTCATCCGCGATGGAAACCACGACGAAGCGTTCATCAACAAAAACTGCCAGTTCAAGGTGATGGAAGAAGGCAAGGCCGTCAAGGTTGGATTTGCGGGATACAAAAAATTCCTCGAAGCGTTCACCCCAGAACGCGCCGAAATGCAAACCGGCGTCGCCGCTGAGAAAATCGAAGAAGCCGCACGGCTCTTTGCCTTCGGCCCGACCATGTCCATCTGGACCATGGGGCTCAACCAACGCATCCGAGGCGTCTGGGCCAACAACCTCATG
>JAESRA010000104.1 GCA_016764895.1 Phycisphaerales bacterium
GGATAACAGGCTTATGGTTTTTGAGAGTCCTCATTGACAAGACCGTTTGGCACCTCGATGTCGGCTCATCACATCCTGGGGCTGAAGGCGGTCCCAAGGGTTAGGCTGTTCGCCTATTAAAGTGGTACGCGAGCTGGGTTCAGACCGGCGTGAGCCAGGTCGGTCCCTATCTGCTGTGGGCGTTGCAAACTTGAGAGGAGTCAATCTTAGTACGAGAGGATTGGATTGGACTGACCCCTGGTGATTCTGTTGTTCCGCTAGGAGCACCGCAGAGTAGCTACGTCGGGCAGGGATAACAGCTGAAAGCATCTAAGCAGGAAGCCCCCCTCGAGATCAGGTTTGCTAGTCTTTGACGAGAGACCCCTGGAAGACTACCAGGTTGATAGGCCGCAAGTGTAAGGATTGAGATGTCCTCAGCTGAGCGGTACTAACGGTCGAAGGTTTGATCTCCCGACCAATCGCCGATGTATTCATTTACATTGCGATTCGTCCACCGTTCAAACACATAAATGAAATCAGTTACTAGTAAGTTAGAATCAGATACACAATCTCATTCGAAAAGTATACATTCTCAAGCGAGTTCCTCACAGAACCCGCTTCTGCTCGTTGTCGTTTATTCGTCAACATCCTGATCCGGGAAACCTGATCTCCGATGTTTGTCGGTGACCATAGAGTTGGTGTCACACCTGTTCCCATCCCGAACACAGTAGTTAAGCCCAACTCGCCGATGATACTGTTCAGCGGGAAAGTAGGTTATCGCCGACTTTACAGCCCTCCAAGCCAAAAGCTTCGGAGGGCTGTTCCTTTTTTGCTTGAGTATGGTATTCTACCTCTATGACAAGTAGTCACAAGATCACTATCAATGTTTCCAAATCGAATTCGCCATCATGCAAGGAGTTTGATGTACCGAATGAGCCGATGCTTGTTGAAATAGCCAATAAGCTTCAGCAGCAATGCGGTTCGGATCAATCTTTGTGGGATTGGTGTGATGAAAAATGTATTGCGTATTATGTTCCAAGCCATTCTTACACTGTGACCGATCTTGATTTGTTTACCGGGGTGGAAGGGGAATCTTCAAAAAACAGTATTCCTGAAAGGTGCCATTTCTACATCATGAATGGTTCGCCGCTGCATTTTGCAAACGCTGTGTTTGAAAATGGAACAGTGCTGTCAGTTCGATATCTTGATGATTCAGAACAAGAACGATCCGGTACGCTATTTGAAACCGCCAAGGTGTCAAATCAGACTGTAAAGAATGGGGTTGAAGGTGCCGTATATGAAATGGAGTTGTCACGGTATGAGCGAAGTTCTCAGTTGAGAGATGCTTGCGTGCAGCATTTTGGCCCGGTTTGTCAATCTTGTAGCTTAGATTTTGGCAAACGGTATGGCCAACTAGCCGAGGGTTTCATTCATGTTCACCATCTTAAACCTTTGTCTGTATGTAAAACTGAGCATGCTGTGAATCCAATCACAGATATGGTTCCTTTGTGTCCAAACTGTCATTCAGTGGCACATATGCGTGATCCGCCTCTTTTGCCTCATGAAATCAAAGCATTACTCAGTTAGCCAGTGGTTATTTCTGTTCTATACTTTCTAAGAATCGAAAAAGGAGATCCAAATGCCCACCAACATCCCAGTCAAAATCTACGAAGGCGACGCCGCCGCACTCCTCTCCCCATCCTCCTACCCAGATCGAGTTTCCCTCCTCCCAACCGACGCCACACAACCAGCCCCAGGCGACCGCATCAGAATCATGTGGGGACAAAACCTCCTCTCCGATGTCCTCGACGGACGATACCGAACCGTCGTCTGCTCCGTCAACGACGAAGAAAACGCCCGAGGCCTCATCGCCCAACTCGTCTCCCTCGTCACCGCCTCCCAATGGTCCTCAACCTCCGTCACCAGCTACGCCAAAATGTTCCACGAATCCGTCAACATCCACGCCGCCAGTGACCGCGAACCCTATATCCTCAAATACGACCTCGACTCCGTTCTCGTCCTGGCCATCCTCCGCCCAAAAAACCAAGATTACTTCACCCTCACCGACCTGGCCCGTGGCTTCTCCACCGTCACCAAAATGCTCCAAGGCCGACCCGACCGCCGACCAGTCTGCACCGCCTCATTCCTCGGAGCAAAATCAAACCGCCTCGTCATCGACCACGACTCCCAAACAGAACCATCCTTTGAAACCACCCTCAAAACAATGTACGCCGCCGGCTTCAGAGGCGACACCTACCCCTCACCCCAAATGTGGCAACGAGCCGATGTCGGCGTCTTCCCAAACTACCCCTTCCCCGCAGGCCTCGACCGAATGCGCGACGGCTCCAGCTAGGCCGTGTCTGACGCCTCTGAAGGGTGCCCCGTTGGTGGATTCTTATCCACCTGCGGGTCTTGGTGGTACAAAAAATATCTGATAGCCAAAGATCCGAAGGCGTCGCCCCCAAAACCAACCATCCACGCCCTGTGCCAAAAACTGATACACTCGGCAATGCCCAAAAAGAAATTCATCCTCCAAATCTTCCTCTCCCTCGTCGCCCTCGCCATGTTCACAGGCGTCGCCGCCGTCCTCCTTCCGAGTCGATGGATCGGCGACGATGTCATGTTGACCATTCTCGTCGTCGGTTCCTACTCACTCGGCGGGCTCATCGTCGTGGTCCTCGGGGGCACAAAGGGAATCGACGGCTCCAGGCAACGCTGGACCCTCGGGATCAGCACCACCGCCCTCTTCATCTCGTTGGGTTTATTCATCACCGCGATCTGGGTCGGCTGGCGATGGGATGACATTTTCTTCAAAGCAGGGGCCGCCATACTCACCATCGGCATCACCTTCGTGCACCGACTCGTTGTCTTACCACTCAGATGCAATTACTTCGCATTCAGATTCAATAAACTCCTAGCACTCATGACCGGTGCACTGACCGGCACGCTCGTCGTCACCGCAGTTATCACCGATGGATTCGGCCGCTACGACGATCCCATGCTCCGCATCCTCGCCATCAGTGCCATCATCACCGCCGGCTCATCCATCGCCGCCGCCGCCCTCGCCCTCTTCGCCCCCAAACCAGGACAAGACGAACAATCCTCCTACGACACCAACATCCCCATCACCCTCACCTGCCCGCGATGCAATACAACCACCCAAGCCCAATCCAACAAAGACACCCGCTGCCAATCCTGCAAACTCAAAATCCGAATCCAAATCCAAGAACCCCGCTGCACCTGCGGCTACCTCCTCTACCAACTCCAATCAGAATCCTGCCCCGAATGCGGCAAACCAATCCCACAAAACGAACTGTGGGCATCCCAAAAAACCGAATAATCTCCCACTCCCACTCCCACTCCCACTCCCACTCCCACTCCCACCCCACTCCATCCCACTCCACTCCGATCTGATCTGATCTCGCTCCTCCCC
>JAESRA010000002.1 GCA_016764895.1 Phycisphaerales bacterium
CTCCCTTACGGTCGCGGCTCGTTGGGGAGGGTGGATTCGGGGGTTGATTTTGGGCGGAGGGTGTTGGCGTATTTGCAGCGGCGGATGCCTAGGTAGGCGAAGGACTCGAAGAAGAGGATGCCGCCGAGGATGCTGATGGGGATGAGCCATGATCCGAACGATTTGAGGTTTTGGAGGATTTGATTGTGTTGGGTTGTTTCGTACATATCAAAAATGCGGACGGTGATGATGTATGGGGCGAAGATAAATAGGATACCGATTGATGAGCCGAGTCCTGCGATGATCCAGCCAACGGAGCCATGGGCGACGATGTTGTTGGAGATGGCGTGGCTGATGCGGAAGCCTTTTCTGTTGCCGAAGAATCGTATAATGAAGGAATCGGTTGTGGTCATGAGCAGCAAGAAGCCCCAGGCGAGTGGGAGGAGAAAGATGTACCCAAAGAAGAGCAGCAGTACGGAGATGATCGAGTCGAGGGCTGTGAAGGCCAAGAGAATGAGAGCGGGGGCGGCGAGGGCGATGATGATGTTTGTTGATGCGATGTCTTCATGGTCGTTGAGGTTGAAACGCATGATGTCGAGCATTTTGAATGGATGACGGAGTGTCATCCACCATGTTTTGCGTGCGTTCTTTGAGGTGTACCAGTGCTGGATGGGGGTGCCGGTGCGGCGTTGGGGGAGACTTTCTTGGATGGGTTTGCCGCATTCTGGGCATGGGAGGGAGTGGTTGAGGTTTTCGAGGATGTAGCCGCAGGATTCGCAGAGGAGGGTGTATTGGTCCTTCCATTCTGTCTTTCGTTGCGGGGGTTTAGGCATGTAGAGATAGTACGGGTGGATTGGGGAGGGGTTCGGGGGCTGAAGAGAAGAAAGACCCCCTCCGTCGCTGCGCGACACCTCCCCCGGAGGCCCGGGGGAGGAGGGTTGAGGAATCGTGGTTTGGGTGGGTTTAGAGAGGGAATTTTGGTGTCATAGTGGGTGGGTGTGGGTGTCAATTGGGTGGGGTGTTGCGTATGATCTGCGACCGATGGAGCTGCGGATCCGTGTGGTGGTCGTTGGAAAAAGGACGATCTCTCCTCCGCAAGAGTGAGACATTCCTGTGGTTGAAGATTTGTTGCCGGTGGAGCTGAGCACGAGTGGTGATGGTGCCGAGATTGCGGTTTTGACTTTGGATCAGCCGGGGCGGGCTGTGGTGGTGATTGATGAATCGCTTTTGACTCGGCTTGATGCGACGCTGGATACTTTGCCTGGGAACTTGGGTGGGTTTGTGCTTGCTTCTTCTGGGCCGAGGGCGTTTGTGGCGGGGGCGGACTTGAAGGCGATTATGGCGATGGATGATGGGGAGTTGCATAAGTACCTTGAGTTTGGGGCTCGTGTTTTTCAGAGGATTTCGGACTTGCCATGCCCCACTGCTGCGGCGATTCATTCGACGGTGCTTGGGGGTGGTTTGGAACTGGCGATGCATTGTGATGGGTTGATTGGATTGATTGATCCTGAGGCGAAGGCGTATTTGGTGGGGTTGCCTGAAGCGGGGCTCAAGATTTGTCCTGGGTGGGGTGGGACGAACTTGCTGCCGGCGCGAATTGATGCCAAGGATGCGATTGTTGCGACGGCCAATGGGCGGGCGATGAAGTCGGATGTTGCTGATGAGATGGGGTTGTTTGATGTGACGGTGACGGATGCGGCGGAGTTGGTGCCGGCGGCGCGGGCTTGGGTTGGGGCTCAGGAGAGGCCGGTGCGGAATGGGATGCCGTCGCGGTGTATTGATGAATCGAATGCTGGGGCGATGCAGGGGGCTTTGGTTGAGGCGAGGGGGGAGCTTGGGACTGAAGAGCATGTTGAGGCGGTGTGTGATGCCGTGGGGGTTGGGATTGCGGATGGATGGGGGGCGGCGATTGCATGTGAGCGGGATCATTTGGTAAAATTGCGGCATACGCAGCCTGCCCAGGATGCGATCAATGCGTTCTTTGATAAAGGCAAGAAATAAGAGATGACAACCCCCCAAAACCACCCGATGAGCATGAAAGCTGCTTGTTGAGCATTTTTAAGGAGTATGAACGATGGCGAAGATTCAGAATGCGGACCTGAAGGAAATGAAGGGTGTCTCGGAGCGCGATCGAAAGATGATTGCGGATGCGGAGACTTTGCTTGGGCCTGAGCCTTCGGAGATGGGGGTGGTGAAGAACTTTTTTTGGGGGAACTTGCGGGAGGAGTTGTTGTTTCCGTATCCTGAGATGGACAAGGTTTCGGAGACTGAACGGCGGGAATGTGATGAGTTGGTTGCCAAGCTCAAGACCTATTTGAAAGATGAGCATCCGGCTGTTGAGATTGATCAGGAGGAGTACATTCCGGAGTGGGTGCTGAAGAAGTTGTTTGATATGGGTGTGCTTGGGATGACGATTCCCAAGGAGTATGACGGGCTGGGGATGGGGATTACTTCGTACAACCGGGTGCTTGAGACGCTTGGGTCGCGGTGTGGTTCGACGGCGGTGTTGGTGTCGGCGCATCAGTCGATTGGGTGCAAGGCGTTGATGTTGTATGGGACTGATGAGCAGAAGAAGGAGTATTTGCCCAAGCTTGCTCGTGAGTGGTTGAGTGCATTTTGTTTGTCTGAGCCACAGGTGGGGTGTGATGCGGGTGGGCAGGAGACGACGATTGAGTTGACTGATGATGGGGAGCATTACATTGTCAATGGGGAGAAGAAATGGGCGACCTCTGGGGCGATTGCGGGGTTGTTCACGGTGATGGGTGTTCAGAAGATTGATGGGAAGGATCGGGTGACGGCGTTGATTTTGACGCCTGATATGGAAGGTATTGATATTTTCTCTAAGAACCGGTCCAAGATGTGTATTCGGGGAACATGGCAGGCGCGGATCCGGTTTAACAATGTCAAGGTGCCCAAGAAGAACCTGCTCCACAAAGAGGGCAAGGGGCTTGGGCTTGCGCTGACTTGTCTCAACTATGGGCGTTGTACGCTGTCGGCGGGGATGCTTGGTGGGGCCAAGACGGCGATGGATCAGGCGATTAAGTGGTCGCAGACGCGGTATCAGTTTGGGAGGCCTATTGCGGACTTTGAGCTTGTGCAGCAGAAGATTGCCAAGATGTCGGCGTTGTGCTATGCGATGGATTCGATGCTGTACATGACCACCGGGATGCTTGATCGTCA
>JAESRA010000012.1 GCA_016764895.1 Phycisphaerales bacterium
CAGCAACCCTACAGCACCCACACTGCTCGGCTCCTATGACACACCGGGCTGGGCCTATGGCGTGACCGTGGTGGGCACCAAGGCCTATGTGGCTGATAGTTATTACGGGCTCCAGATCATCGACATCACCGATCCATCTATGCCCACGCTGCTCGGCTCCTATGATACGCCGAATAATGCCCGTGGCGTAACCGTCAAGGGCACCACGGCCTATGTAGCCGATTCAATTTTGGGGCTCGTGATCATCGACATCAGCAACCCTACAGCACCCACACTGCTCGGCTCCTATGACACACCGGGCTGGGCCTATGGCGTGACCGTCGTGGGTACTACGGCCTATGTGGCCGATGGTTATTACGGGCTCCAGATCATCGACATCAGCAACCCTACAGCACCCAGACTGCTCGGCTCCTATGACACGACGGTCGATGCCAGAGATGTAACCGTCGTGGGCACCACGGCCTATATGGCCAATATTTCCGGGCTCGAGATCATCGACATCAGCAACCCTACAACACCCGCACTGCTCGGCTACTATGACACACCGGGTAATGCCTATGGCGCGACCGTTGTGGGCACCACGGCCTATGTAGCCACTTTTAATTTCGGGCTCGAGATCATCGACATCAGCAACCCTACAACACCCGCACTGCTCAGCTACTATGACACACCGGATAGGGCCTGGAGCGTGACCGTCGTGGGCACCACGGCCTATGTGGCTGATGCTAATTCCGGCCTCCAGATCATCGACATCAGCGATCCTACAACACCCGCACTGCTCGGCTCCTATGACACGCCGAGTGGTGCCCAGAGCGTAACCGTCGTGGGCACCACGGCCTATATGGCCTCTGGTGGCGGCCTCCGGATCATCGACATCAGCAACCCTACAACACCCGCACTGCTCGGCCACCATGGCACGCCGATCATTGCCTATGGCGTGGCAGTCGTGGGCACCACGGCCTATGTGGCCAGTCATACTTCCGGCCTCCAAATCGTCGACATCTCCGACTGCCCCCCCTCCCCCCCATGCCCCGCAGACCTCAACAACGACAACACCCTCGACTTCTTCGACATCAGCTTCTTCCTCACCGCCTTCGGAAACCAAGACCCCATCGCAGACTTCACCCAAGACGGCACCTTCGATTTCTTCGACATCTCCACCTTCCTCACCGCCTTCACCACCGGCTGCCCCTAAAACCCTCAAACCCCATATAAAAAACCGACTCGTCCGGATGGGCGGGTCGGTTTTTTCTATTCAAACTCACCACCCCACCCGTGATCTTCACTTTGGGGGGGCTTCACTTTGGGGGGGCTTCTCTTTGGGGGGGCTTCTCTTCCTCTTCCCCCAATGGCTAGTGCCCAGTGGCCAGTCCCTACTCTTCCCTCTTATCCCGCTCAATCTCCGCATACGCATTATGCGAATGGATCGACTCAAAGTTCTCAGACGAAATCGCATACTGCACCACCCGGTCATCCCCATTGAGCGTAATGGCCAAATCCCGAATAATGTCCTCAACAAACTTCGGATTCTCAAACGCCTTCTCCGTCACATACTTCTCATCAGGCCGCTTCAAAACCGCATACACCGGATGACTCGCCGCCGATTCGAGCAGTTCAACCAGATCCTCAATCCACATCATCTCGCATGTCCGCACCGCCGCCTCAATACGGCAACGCTGATTATGCGCCCCATACTCGCTGATCTCCTTCGAGCAAGGACACAAACTCGTCGCCGGCGCAGCAACCGTCATCACAAAATCCTCCCGCTTCTCATCGGCCGTGCAAGCAAAGGTCACCTCATAGTTCATCAGTCCCTTCTGCCCCGTCACCGGCGCAGACTTCTCGATGAAGTAAGTAAACGACGCCTCAAAGTGTGCCTCTGATGCGTGCAACCGTTCCTTGATCGCCTTGGTAATTCTAGGAATATCTTCAGGGCAAAACGGCTTGCAAGAATGATCGTTGAGCACCTCAAGGAACCGCGACATATGCGTCCCCTTCTTCTCCTGAGGCAACCCCACATACATACTGATCGTCGCCACCGCCGTCTGCTCCCCACCATCACGGGTCGCAAGACGCATCGGATACACCACTTCCTTGACCCCCACCCGATCAATCGCAACCATCCGATCATCGGCCGCCCCCTGCACATCAATCATCCCCGCCGCATTGGTCGTCGGCTTTCCAGCAGCAGGCTTCCCAGAAATCTCGTGCTGGCAATCAGTTGAACAAGTCAATGGCAACTCCATTTCTCATATTTGGAAGTGTGAAATCTACACATATCCTAGACAAATACACCACAAAAAACCGTCCTTGGAATCATTCTATTCCCACCAAGCACACTTTATTGCACACGATCTTCTCTGGGTGCCCCGATGGTGGGCTTTGCCACCTTCGGGTCTTCTGGTCTTTCAAGACATGCAGGTGGCAAAGGCCCACCAACATGCCACCCAGATATAAAATCCTTACGCCGCCGCCGACTGCACCTGCTGCCGAGCCACCGAAGACTCCACCCAAGAATACCCAATCGGCGTCCCAATCATCGCCCCCCCCGTCCAAGCAAGCGACGACATCACCATCCACCCCGGCGCATCACCAGAAGCAATCGCATCCAAAATCTTCCCCCCACCAGGCATCACCATCGAAACCATAGGCCCAACCACCGCCCCAAGAATCACCCCCACCATCACAGGCACCAACGACAACTCCGCCTCCCCACTCCGCTCATGCTTGATACTGTGATTCTTCAGCAACATCCCGCCCAACACTCCAGCCCCAGCAGCCCCAACAAATCCGCCCCACACCGCCTGCCCAGATAAATCACTCTGCACCTGCAACCACACCACCACCATCGACATCACAAGCCCCACACCAACAAGCATCCCATTGGTCGCAATATTCGCTCGGATGTTCCCCACCGCCGAACCATCGAGCCGAACACAATCATCCCGCCCCTCGCTCTGGCCACTGACTTTGGTCAACACCACAAGCCCCACCAACGACAACACCACCACAACCACCCCTTCAACCGAAAGCATCACCAGCGACCCCGTCTCAGGAGCCCCCCGAAGCGCCTCGCCAACCCGTCCAGACCCCCATGCGCCCCAAGCCACCACAAGCCCCATATTCAAAACACCTTCCCGCAAACTCACCATCTTCGATGCCAGCCCCCCACCAACCATCGCCAAGAAAAACACCCCAACCAGAGCAATCAAACCACCAATAGGCGACCCCGACACAAAGGCCGTCGCATGAATCGACCCATCAACCCCCCGCAGCGAACTCATCAGCCCCCCAGCAATAGGCCCAAGCACACACAGCGAGATCACCCGCACAATCCAAATCCAGACAACTGTTTTCATACCACCATCATCGCCACCCCACCGCGACAAAGCAACAAAAATCGGGTAGCATCATCACATGAGCCCCACCATCCACACCCAACCCCCCTCCCC
>JAESRA010000105.1 GCA_016764895.1 Phycisphaerales bacterium
CGAAGGAGGATAAGAATCCTCCGACGGGGCACCCAGAGAAGAGAGCCCAAGCCCTCAGGCATGAACTAATCGAGAAGTTGCCGGGTGGCCCGACGGAGCATTCTTATGCTCCTTCGGGATCGAAAGTAGATGGCATTTGACCCGAAGGAACTGAAGACAGTTCCGACGGGGCACCCAGAGAAGAATGTTCCGAACCCTCAGGCAAGACCTAATCGAGAAGTTGCCGGCAGGATTGGGCAAATGCCTGGGCCTCACGCTTGACCGTATCGTGCCAAGGCTCATCTTCAACAGCATCAGGATACAGAACCGACCGCGAAGCGTTGATCACCACGCCCAGGTGTGAATGCAGCGTGGCGTTTGGACGGACCATGGCTTTGACATCATCAATGGTGCCGCCTTGGGCTCCTACGCCAGGGACAAGAAATACCGAAGCTGGCATGATGCGGCGAAGGGTCTTTGTCTCTTCAAGCGTATTGGTCGCTCCGACAACAGCACCGACTTGCTCACCCAAATCACAAATCATTCGCCCCACCGCAGCGGTCATTTCTTTGGATTGAAGTTCAGCCGCATCAGGATTTGAAGTTTTGCACAGTGCAAAGACACCAAGACCAGCATTGACAAACGGCTCAATCGAAGACCGACCCATATAAGGCGAACAAGTAATCATGTCAGCACCCATCGCTTTGGCACCGGCGGCGTAATGCTCGGCCGACGAACCAATATCGCCTCGTTTGGCATCAAGAATAACGGTGAGGCCGAGGGATTTGGCATGGGCAACAGATCGCTCCAAAACCGCATAGCCAATCTGCCCATATCGCTCAAAACAAGCGGACTGAAACTTCACAACCCCGGCCACCTCGTGGATATGGTCCAAAACAACCTTGGCAAACATCGCTATCGCCAAAGGAGGCTCGACTTCTTTGAGTTCTTCAGGAAGACGGTCAAACACAGGATCGATCCCGATACAGGCACAAGACTGAGCCTTGTCGATCGAAGAAGCGAGTTGTTCCATAGGACTCATTTTCGTCGCACCCATTTTTCGATCTCCGGTCGAGGTTTGCCCATACACTATCCACATGGGTACCACTGGAATCACACCTGAGCATCTTGATCTAAAAAAAGACACCGGACTGACGATCCGCTGGAGCGATGGGGCCGAGTCGTTTTATCCGATCGCCTATCTGCGAAAGATGTCGCCGAGTGCGGAGATGCGGGAGCTGCGGAAGCAGATGGAAGTGAACCCGCTGACGATTCTGCCTGAGGGAATGGGAGCTGGCGATCCTGTGGTTGCTGAGGGGGCGGAGATGGTGGGGAACTATGCGATCAAGATTTCGTTCTCTGATGGGCACGCGACGGGGCTCTATAGCTGGACTTATTTGCGGGAGATTGACCCAGCCAATGAGAAGGACGGGCTTACGGAATCAGATCAGGGGCCGAGCCATAGCAATCCGTTGGGGTTGTGAGGGTGGCGGGCGAATCGACGACAACTTGGGCCACAACGCGAGACGGTTCGCCGTTGTCTTTGACGACGGCGGTTGGTGAACTGCCGGGCGTGAGCGAGTTTGAGGCCCGAAAATTGATGGCGCTGGGAGTAATGAATCTTGGGCTACTGCTGACGCACCTGCCGCGACGACACGAATGGGTGCGGGCGCGGGCGGGGCTTGAGGATCTCGAAGCGGGGGTGATTGGCTCTGCAATCGGGGAGATCAGCGCGATCAAGATTTCTGGGTTTGGACGCAAGGCGCGGTTGCAGGTGGTGATCATTGATGATTCGGGTGATGACAGTTTGAATGGTGGCCGGCAGGGACGGCTGGATTTGGTCTTCTTTAATCAAGCATTTTTGGCAAAAAAACTCGAACCTGGGATGTCGCTCAATGTACAGGGAACTCCGAAGGTGTATGGGCCTGGATTGCAGATGGCCAATCCCACCTTTACGATTGTGCCTGAGAGCGATCTTGAACGGCTCGCAGGCAGCGAGCAAGACGATGAATACCGCGCGGTGTACCCGGCGACTGATGGATTGACCTCGCAGCAAATCGGGGAGATCATCAAGCCGGTGCTTGGGGCGGGGGTTGCGCTTCTGAAGGATCATCTGGATGATGACTATCGCAAGGAGCGTTCGCTGCCGACACTTGGGGAAGCGTACCGGATGATTCATTGTCCCGATGATGAGGATGAGGTTGGAATGGCGCGGCGGCGACTGGCGTATGACGAGCTTTTGTTGTTGCAACTTGGGGTGCATATGAAGCGGGCGCATTTGCGTTCAACGATGCAGTCTCCCCCACTGCCGTCGTCCGATGAGATTGATGCGCGGATCAATGCGCGGTTCCCCTTTACGCTCACGCCCGATCAGGATCGGGTAGCCAAGGAGATTGCCAAGGATTTATCGCAGACGACGCCTACGAACCGGTTGATTCAGGGGGATGTGGGCTCTGGAAAGACGGTCGTTGCGTTGGGGGCGATGCTGCGGGCGATTGCTCATGGGCACCAGGCGGCGTTGATGGCGCCGACGGAGTTGCTGGCCGAGCAGCATTATTTGTCGATCTCGGACATGCTCAAAGGGTCCAATACGCGAATCGCGTTGCTCACGGGGTCGATGCCCGCCGATCAGCGGTCGGCGGTGGTTGCCATGATCGAATCGGGGGATGTTGATTTGGTGATCGGGACCCATGCGCTGGTGTCAGATTCGGTGGCGTTCCATTCGCTGGCGGTGGCGATCATTGATGAGCAGCACCGGTTCGGGGTTGAGCAACGGGCCAAACTTCGTGTAAAGGGGGGTGTAAAAGGTGGCGACGAGCATTCCAATGAGACCCCGCATGTGTTCGTGATGACGGCCACGCCGATCCCGCGGACAATCGGGCTGACGATCTTTGGCGATCTGGATATTTCGACGATCGAGCATCTGCCTGCCGGACGCAAACCCATCACAACCAAACTGGTGACTCCCGACAAACGATCGGTGGTCTACAGGTGGGTCGCCGAGAAGATCGGGCAGGGGCAGCAGGTGTTTATTGTGGTGCCTGCGATTGAACCCGGCGGAAAAACCTCGGCGACGCTCCATAGCGATGGAACGACTTTGGGGGGGAC
>JAESRA010000106.1 GCA_016764895.1 Phycisphaerales bacterium
GCGTGAGCCGAATGTGCTTAGTCGTGTGCAGTGGCCCTGTATCCATGCCCGGACAATCCTCGGCTTCCTCTTTCCACGATTCGAGTGAATCGAGATTTGATCTCCAGAAGGGCCAGGTTTGGCATTGTTCTGGTCGGGTTTTGTAGACTTTGCAGAGTGCTTTGCCGTTTTTATCGCGGTCGAGGAGGACGCAGTCGTAGCCGTGTTTGGTGACGGTTTCTTTGAGCGATTGCCCGACGATGGTCTGGCGGGTGTGGGTTTTTATGAAGGCGTCGGTGGTGACGCCCAGGTCTTTGGCCATGGCGGCCGCTTCGGTATCGGTGAAGAGGACGAATCCGGTGGGGCCGGTGCAGCATTTGCCGCACTGGGTGCATTCAAAGCGGAGGCCGATTTCGTTGGTGTCGGTTTGGCCGGTGGGATCGGGCTCGTCGAACCATTCTTTACTTTGGGGGGTCATCGGCAGGCGTCCACAATCGAGTCGTGGAGGGTGTCGATGGCGTGGAGTGATTCATTCATTGAAGCCTCGGCATCGGGACGCGATGCTTCTGGGAGGAGTGGGATGTTGATGCGGATGTTGCAGGCCGCGCTGTGGGCGGCGGCTTTGAAAGTGATGGCCGCGACGGCCAGGTCAGATTTGAGCATAGCGTTGGTGGTGGTGATCAGGTCATGGACGATCTGCATCATTTTGACACTTAGTTCAAGCATGGTTGTTGGCGGGGTGATTGCGCCGTTGACCGCATCGGCCCACCCGGCCTGGCGTTTGGGATCCGATTTATCGAGCGACCAGAGTTTATTGAGTGTGCCGTACCCCGCCGCATCGTCGTCGGCCAGGGTGAGGAACTGGGATTGGGCGGCGGTGAGTTGGTTCAGCCGTTCGGTGTTGTCGCTTTCATGCTCGGCGTATTTCTTTTTGCCAAGCGTGTAGTGGATGACCATCCCCGCGATGGCCGCGGCGGTGGCTCCGGTTGTTCCGGCGACGGCTCCGCCGCCTGGGGTTGGAGATTTGGAGTTGAGCGCGTCAAGATATTCAGCGATGGTCTGGGCTGCGATTGGTTGATTTGGGTCGGTGGTCATTGGATCAATCGTAGTCATTGGATTAGTTGAGCAGGCCGGTGAGTTGGGGTGCCAGGTCGCCGAGTCCGAGTTCGTCGGCCTCGCGGGTGATGAGGGCTTGAACTTGTTTTTGAGCGTTTTCAGTGGCGTCGTTGATGGCGTCTTTGATCAGTGTGGTCGCCAGTTCACGGGTCTTTTCATCGACGGCCATGCCTGCAAGGAGCGCGGGATCGAGGGTGAGGTCGAGGAGTTTCATTTTGCCGTTGACGATGGCTCTGCATGCGCCGCCGCCGGCCTCACCTTCGATCTGCATCGCGTCCATTTTGGATTTGATTCGTTCGCCGGCTTCTGCGAGTTGATCTTTGTTTTTCATCAGCGAGCCGAGGGCTTGCATGGCTTTGAGTTTGTCGAGCATGGACGGGATTACTTTCTGGGATAGACCTGTTTGACGGTGCCGTTGAAGGTGTCGAGGACGGCTTTGACGAGCGGGTTGTTGGCGGCTTCTTCTGTTGTCGGAAGATTCGATGGTGGGGTGATTTGTTCAGAGGCCTTGACTGGTGGCGGGGTTGTCGGAATTGCTGGGGCGGGCTTTGCGAACTCCGGGCGTTTTGCAGGCGTGCGCGGCGTGGGCGTGGCTTCGTGCCGAACAGGTTGAGGTGCTGATGGACTTGGGGGCGACGGTCGGCTCTTTGTGGGGAGAGGAGCCGACGCCGCCCTTAGGTTTTTTTTGCGGGGGCTCCACTGGGAACAGCCCCGGCTTGGACAAGTGCCGTCAGATCGGCGATTTTTTCGGTCATCGCCAGCCGCACCATGCAGGCATCGGTGAGGGCGCGCGGAGCCGGCGAGGATTTGAGTGCTCGCTGGACCGATTCGCACAGCGCGATCATGTGGACGATTCCGGCGGCGTCAAACTGCTTGGCCCGCTCAAACTCAGATTTCTTGATTTCGTCGGAGAGTTCAACCAGATCAGTATCAACCCCGCACGCGCCAAGAACCATCAGGTCGCGGAAGCGTTCGAGAAGCACGGCGAGCATCTGTTCAGGAGCCGTGCCTTTGCTCAGGAGTTGCCCGGTGGATCGCAAGACTGTTGCGGGATCGCCGCCGGCGATTGCGTCGATGAGTTCGCCCATGACCTGCCGGTCGGGGAGTCCCAGCAGTTCTTCGAGTAGATTGACCGTCAGCGATTTTTCACCCGAGGCCATGATCCGATCAAGCAGTGATAAGCCGTCGCGCATCGAGCCGTTGCCGAGGCGGGCGAGTGTGTGGACGAGTTCTGGGTCGGCTGTGAATCCTTCTTGCTTGAGCACCGCCGACAGGTGGTCGGCGATCCGAGACGCGGGGATGTTTCGGAAGTCGAATCGTTGGCAGCGTGACTGGATCGTGGCCGGGACTTTGTGGGCTTCGGTGGTGCAGAGGATGAACTTGACATGCTCTGGTGGTTCTTCCATGGTTTTGAGCAGGGCGTTGAATGCGGCCGTCGAGAGCATGTGAACTTCGTCGATGATGTAGATTTTGTAGTGGCCTCGCATGGGTCGGTAGGCGGAGTTTGCGATGAGTTCGCGGGCTTCTTCGACTTTGTTGTGTGATGCTGCGTCGATTTCGATGACATCGGTATCTTGTCCAGAAAACACAGCCGCGGCAATCGCATCGTTGTGGTCTGGATTATTGAGTTCGTTTGCAAAGATCCGGGCCATGGAGGTCTTGCCGACTCCTCGGGTACCGATGAAGAGGTAGGCGTGGTGCACGCGGTCCGAGGCGATCGCGGCCGTGAGTGTTTTGGCGATGGGTTCTTGCCCGATGACGGTGTCGAAAGTGAGAGAACGGTGTTTACGAGCGAGTGCGGTGTAGGCCATGGGGTTTTACCTAAAAAATCGGGCATTTCGGGGTATTTGAATGCAATTTTAGCATATTAACTGATAAATGCTTGAATAATTTGGGTTTGTGTTCGATAATACTAATGAAGGCTCTGCCTCGA
>JAESRA010000013.1 GCA_016764895.1 Phycisphaerales bacterium
CACCCCCGGGTACCTCATCGACGATGTCAACGGGCTCGATCCATCGTGGTATCCCAAAGGCACCGAGCGAATCCTCCTCACCGCGGGCGCGTCAGCCCCCGAAGATTTGGTCTCCAACATCTGCAAGCACTTTGTGAAACATCACGATGCGACATTACACATCGCGGATGTGTACGAAGAATCCATTGAGTTCGGGCTCCCCTTATCGCTCAAGCGGCTCATGGAAAGCCACGGGTTCGATCACAAAGACCGCCGAGTCCTCGTCGAAGCCCCTGTCATTACTCAAGACGAATACGGCGCAATCGCTGTACCTCTGACCATTGCTGGAAAATAACCAACCCCATGAATCACCCCACCAACCATTTCTTCTCGCTCACACCCACCACCCTCAAGGACTGGTGCAAATCGCACAGAATGCAGGCGTTCCGCGCGAAGCAGATCATGGAATGGGTCTATGAAAAAGGCATTGTCGACCCTCAGCAGATGAGCAACCTCTCGAATCTCGACCGCCGAGTCTTGAGCGAAGAGATGACCTTCCTCTCCGGCCCAACCGTCGCCCACCAGCTCGCAACCGATGGCACCCAAAAGCTCCTGATCGAATGGCCCGACGATATCGAAACGAACAAAGTCGCCCCAGACGAAGCCGGCGTTGACCAATCTAGCCGACTCCCGATTGTTGGCCAAGACATGCCCTACTCGAACACCGCACGCCAAACCGAATGCGTGATGATCCCCGCGGTTGACACCGATCGACGCACCGCCTGTGTGTCGTCACAGATCGGCTGCCCGGTTGGGTGTAAATTCTGCGCCACCGGAATCGGCGGACTCGACGGCAACTTGTCTGCGGGCCGAATCGTCGAACAGGTCTGGCGCCTCAACCAACTCGAAGGCGTCGGTCGCATCTCCAATGTTGTCTTCATGGGCATGGGCGAACCACTCGCCAACTTGAGCGCGGTCATTCACGCGGTCAAAGCGCTCGCAGCACCGTGGGGCTTGGGTATTAGCGCACGCAAAATCACCGTCTCGACCGTCGGCATGCATAAAGCCATCGAACGGCTCGCAGAAGAACTCGATCTCCCCGTCACCCTCGCCCTCTCGATCCACGCGCCCAACGACACGCTGCGTCGCGAGCTTATTCCATGGGCTGAGTTCACCACGATCAATCAGCTCGTCGATGCCTGTTCGGACTGGTTCAAGAAAACCGGGCGCGAGATCACCCTCGAATACATCCTCCTCGGCGGCGTCAACGATCGCCCAGAGCATGCCGTCGAACTCGCAACCATCGTCAAAAAACTCCGCGCCAATGTCAACCTCATCCGCTATAACGAGGTCAAAGGACTCCCCTTCGAACGACCCACCGGCGACGATGTCCATCACTTCCAACGCGTGCTCCGTGAGCAAGGCGTGAACTGCCATATCCGCGCAAGCCGAGGTAGAGACATCGCCGCAGCCTGCGGGCAACTCCGCCACGAGCTCGCACCCTCATAATGCAAGACGCGATCCCAACCAACCCGAACGAGTACAACTGGATCAACGAGTTCCATTCGTTCACCTCGTTCCACTACCTTGTGCTGGCGATCAGCATCGGATCGTTCACCGCGTTCTGTGTCGTTGGCCGAAGATTCCTCAAGCACGACCTTGCTCATGGCACCAATCGAGAGCAAACCTTCCGCCGAGTGCTGGCGTGGACGATCATCGGCTCACAAGCGTTCTTCTTTATCCGTAGACTGACCCCTGAGCATTGGGATATCCAGGATTCGCTCCCGATGCACCTCTGCCGATGGACGGTGTGGGTCGCGGCGTGGGCGATGTGGAGCCTGAACCCCAAGGCGAGATCACTGTTGTTGTTCTGGGGGATCGCGTTGAGTTCACAGGTGTTTTTCTCGCCGATGATTACCGATGGGGCTGGCTCGATGGCGTTCTGGATCTACTGGATCAACCACACGCAAATCATCGGCGCTGCGATCTATGACCTTGCCGTGCTTGGGTATCGCCCCAAGCGACGCGATTTGTACTTCGGCGCGGGCATGGGCACTGCTTATGGCATCTTCGCCGTTGCATTGAACGCTGTTCTGGGCACGAACTACACCTACCTCGGGCATGGCGCTCACAGCGCCCCATCGCTCGTCGACCAGCTCGGCCCGTACCCGCTCCGCACCGTGTGGATGATTCTCGCTGGAAACATCATGTGCCTGATCGTGTATTTGTTCTCATCAGGGATGATGACTCTCCGCACGAAGGCCTTCAAACACCCGCCGCCACGGATGTTCACTGCCCAAGATTTCCAATCTTTCAAGAAACGGAACTAGACTCTCACTCGTGGAACTCCTGATTCTCATCTTGATCGCATTGTCCTTGTTCATCTCGCTGCCCGCGACTTGGATCATCGTGAAGCTCTCCCATCGCATCGGCGCACTCGACAGCGCACCGATCGAAGGGCAAATCAAAGCCGACACCCGATCCATCCCCAACACCGGCGGCATCGCCATCGCACTCGGTATCCTGATCCCGATGATCTGCGCCTTGGGCGTGTTCTCATTCCTCGATGCAGATGCACTCCCAACGATTCTCGATCCGATCAAAGAGCATATTCCAGGATTGAAATCTCAACTGCCTCTGGGCTGGACACTCATCGCGTGCCTGCTTGGTTTGCATATTCTCGGATTGATCGACGACCGCAAACCAATGGGCCCTTGGCTCAAGCTGATCATCATGCTCATCCCCGGCGTGATCTTCGCGGCGTTCTTTGACACCCGACTCATGACCATGCTCGACGGCTATGTCGGCGGCCCATGGCTGAGCATTTTGATTACCATTCTCTGGTTCGGGATCATCATCAACGCGATGAACTTCATCGACAACATGGACGGGTTATCTGCGGGCATCGCGATCATCGCTGGGGCATTGCTCCTCGTCGCTGCGTTGCTCAACGGACAATGGTTCGTCGGCGCGATCTTGGCTTTGCTCATCGGCTCAACCCTCGGGTTCCTTATTTTCAACTTCCCGCCTGCCAAGATATTCATGGGCGATGGCGGGTCGCTGATCCTCGGATTGCTCTTGGCCTTCCTCACTGTCCGAACAACCTATATGCCGATCGACGAATCTGGCCCGTCCGCAGGGGCGTGGTATGCGGTGTTGATGCCGGTGGTCATCTTGGCCATACCTTTATATGACTTCGTGTCCGTCACGCTGATTCGGCTCTCTCAGGGCAAAAGCCCGTTTGTAGGCGATCTTCAGCATTTTTCGCACAGAATTCGCGATCGCGGGATTAGTTCTCGATCGACGATTCTGGTCATCTATGCCCTCACCCTCGCCACCGGGATATCCGGGTTGCTGATCTCTCGTGCCCAGCCTTGGCAGGCGATTGTTTTGGGGATTCAAATCTTCGCATTGATCAGTGCCATCGCCCTCTTCGAGTATCGCTCGCCGAACAAGGGTGCTGATGAGTGAATCGCCGAGCAAACTCGGAACAGGCTTGGCATGGCTCGGGCTGATCATGATGACCACCTTGGTCATGATCCGCACGATGGTCGAGCATGATGCATTCCCGATGTGGGTATCGGATCCGTTTGTGTTCTCGCCGCCGGTGATTGGACTGACACCAATCAAAGCACTCATCCTCAATCTCGGGGTCGTGCTGAGTTGTTGCACGGTGCTGATCGGGTTGTTCCTTCGCAAAGAACACTTTGGTACAATCGCCGCCATCTTGATGACACTCGGCGTCGCGGTCATTGGATATCACGGGTTCAACACATTCGAGAGTATCGCAGAAGGTTCAAATCTCTTAGCGATCATCGCGGTGCTGTATGTCGCGTCTTGTGCGCACAAAATCGGCGGTGCGCAACAGCTCATCGCTGCGATCACGCTGGGCTTTGTGGTGCTCTTGGTGGTGATGGGTGCATACGAAATGTTCGTGATCCATCCCAACACGATTGCGAACTATGAAACCACCCGCGATTCGTTCTTGGCTGCCCGTGGCTGGACACCGGGATCATTCGAAGCCCTCGCTTACGAACGCCGATTGCACCAAGCCGAGCCGATCGCATGGTTTGGATTGACCAATGTGTTCGCGAGCTTTGCCGGGGCAGGGGCAGCGGGGCTACTCACACTTGGCTGGACGCTCCGAAAAACGGATCGACTCTCAACAGTTTACTTGCTCGCCGGGCTCGTTGCGATGGGTGGCTTGCTCATGACTGGAGCCAAAGGCGGGATCGGCGCGTTTGGGCTAGGGATTGGCTTGACAGCAGCCGCGATGCTCTTTTCTCGCAATAAACTCGATGGACGAGCAATCGCGGCGATGTGTGGCTTAGTGATATTGGGCGTGATTATCCGAGGATTGATTGGCGAACGACTCGGCGAGTTGAGCCTGCTCTTCCGCTCGCAGTACATGGTCGGCTCGATGAAGATGTTCTTCGAGAACCCACTCTTTGGGGTCGGCCCGGGCGCATTTCAAGAACAATACATGATTGTTAAGCCCGCACTGAGCCCCGAAGATGTCGCCAGCGCCCACAGCATCGGGTTCGATCTCATCGCCATGCTCGGCATCGGCGGGTTGGCACTCTTCGCCATGCTGATCAGCATCATCTGTCGGATCCGCCCACAAACAGTGCAGACTGAATCAACACCGACCGAGTTACTCTTTGAACGCCGACAGCTTGTACAGATCACGATGCTGATCATCGCGATTGCTTCGGTGATTTCGATCCGGTTTGGATCGCCGGCGATGGACATCAACCTGCTCATGATCCAAGTGCTCGCAAGCGGCGCATGGGGCGGGCTTGCATACCTGCTGATTCGCAAAGAAGGCATCGAAGCTTCACTGCGTTGGGCGATGTTCAGCGCTGCGGCGGTGCTCTCCATCCACGCGATGATTGAAGTGACCGCGAGCTGGATGGTCTCGGGAATGCTCTGGGCGCTGGTCATCGGCAACGCCTGCACATCTGTCGGCGGATCTCTCGGCACATTAAAGCTCAAAGCCCACCCGAGACATGTGCTTGGCGTCGTGATCTTGGCGATGCTCAGTTCTTCGGCGGTCTTTGGGTTACGGCTCCCAAGTCTCGCGAAATGGGAACAGCAGCTCACGCTGGCTTCACGCTTTGGTGTCAACATCGCCTTTCAACGCCAAAGACCCAACGAACTGCGATCGGTGAAACTCGACCAACTCGAGTTTGACGGGCGAACATCAGCGATCGAGCATCTTGTCGAAGCTGCAAAGATCCGCCCGACGCACATGCCCACCCGGATCGCCGCCACGCACCAGATGCTCTGGAAGGCGAGTGTGCTCGAACACACGAACCAGCACGAGATGGCCGTTGTGCAATGGGAGATCGCATTCGAGCTGCTTGAAGAAAACATCGAGCACTCGACCGGGGCGGCTGGATATTATTGGCTCGGGAGTATGTGGTCCGGGCGAGCGAAACTATTTCCAGATGATCCGATGCGTGATGTTTGGCTCAGGCATGCCCAAAACGCGTGGGTGCTAGCCGTCGATCGGTCGCCTTTGAACCCGCAGTTGGCGCTTAATCTGATGAATTTGGCGATCGAGCGTGGGCTCGGTGACGATATCTCGATGTGGGCTCATCGAGCACTCAAACTCCATGAACAGAGCCGACTCGATCCGCTGCGCGGGCTTGGCGACTCGGATCTCATGCGTGTGCGTCGATATGCTCGGTGATCTCAATCACGATATCAAGGTCCGAGAATGCGCACAAGCAGGTCTGTCCGCTTGATTCAGGTGTTCGCTGGGCTAGGATTGGGGGAAATCATGCGTGTTGGTCGAATAAGATGATTCGATAATACTCATGATTTGACAAGTCCTTTATAGACAAGGTATTGAGCATGTCGCTCGGGTGTGCATTGATGATGTGCATTTGAGAGAAATGACCGACGAGGAGTGTGACGAATGGAAGAACCAACCGACCCAGAACCGGCGAGGCTCGTTTAGAGAATCTCATAGAGAGATTGCACTTTCATTTGACTGCACTCGGCGAGCTCTGCCGACCCATTAAACAACCATTAAAAATAACCAGGTGCGACTTTTGAGTTGCACATTCGATCGGTTCATGCCGAGCGGGGATTGTTCCCCCACTGATGAGCCAGCAACCAGAAGTTTTCACCAAGTAGTACACCCAATAAAGTAGGACCTGTACTCACACACCAGCAAGAGGAATTAGCTGATGGCCACCGACCTTTCATACATCCGTAACATCGGAATCTGTGCCCACATTGACGCGGGCAAAACCACCGTCACCGAACGCATCTTGTACTACACCGGCAAGAACTACAAGCTCGGTGAAGTGCACGAAGGCACCGCAACCATGGACTTCCTCCAGGAAGAACAAGAACGCGGCATCACCATCCAGTCGGCAGCAACCACCTGCCCTTGGACACACAAGGGCAAAGAATACAAGATCAACCTGATCGATACGCCGGGGCATGTGGACTTCACGATTGAAGTCGAGCGTTCGCTCCGCGTACTCGACGGCGCGATCGCAGTCTTTGACGGCAAGGAGGGCGTTGAAGCCCAGTCCGAGACCGTATGGCGTCAGGCGGATCGGTACAATGTGCCTCGGATGTGCTTCATCAATAAGATGGACAAGCTGGGTGCAAACTTTGAGTACTCATTCGAGACCATCAAGAAACGCCTCGGCGCCAACCCGATCGCGTTGCAGCTCCCATGGGGCGAGGGTGATGATCTTGTTGGGATCATCGACCTCCTGGAAATGAAGGCGTACCACTTTGACGAAGAGTCACAGGGCGCGATTGTCACCGAGAAAGAAATCCCCGAAGACCTGCTCGAGAACGCCCAGAAATGGCGGCACGATCTGATCGAAGCTGGCGCATCACTTGACGACGCACTCATGGAGCAGTACCTCGAAGACGAGGACTCGATCACCGTAGAGCAGATCAAGGCCGCGATCCGTAAGGGTACCATCGCACTCGAATGCAACCCGATCCTCTGTGGCTCGGCCCTCAAGAACATCGGTGTCCAACGCCTGATCGACGCGACCATCGACTACCTCCCAAACCCCGAGGAAGTTCCCGACACCAAGGGCACAGATCCCAAAGACAAGACCGTTCAGATGACCCGCAAGAACAACGAGTCAGATCCGTTCTCCGCGCTCGTCTTCAAAGTCGTCTCCGATACCCATGGCGACCTGACCTACATTCGGATCTACTCCGGTAAGCTCGTCAAGGGCACACGGGTACTGAACCCAAGCAACAATAAACGAGAGATCGCGTCTCGTATCTTCGAGATGCACGCCAAGGACCGTTTGGCTCTTGACGAAGTCGGCGCGGGCAACATCGTTGCTGTTGTTGGTATCAAGAACTCGATCACCGGTGACACACTGTGTGACCCAGACAACCAAATCGTCCTTGAACGCATGGAGTTCCCTGAGCCGGTGATTTCGATGTCGATCGAGCCCAAAACCGCTGATGACAAGCGGAAGCTCGGTGAGGCACTCGTGACTATTCGTCGCGAGGACCCGTCGTTCCGTTCGGAATACAACGAGGAGACCGGCCAAACCATCATCGCGGGCATGGGCGAGCTTCACCTTGAGATCATCAAGAATAAGCTGCTCCGTGACATGAAGATCGGTGTAGAGGTTGGTCGCCCTCGCGTTTCGTACCGCGAGGCGATTAAGAACTCGGCCAACGGTTGCCGCGGGTTGTTCAAGAAGCAGTCTGGTGGTCGTGGTCAGTTTGGTGATTGCACCATCAATATTGAGCCTTACACCGCTGAGCAAGCCGAGGCGGATGGACTGAACTTTAAGGACAATGTCGCGTTTGTCAACGGTATCGTTGGTGGCTCGATTCCTAAGGAGTTTATTCCATCGGTTGAGGTTGGTGTTCGCAACACTGCCAAGAGTGGTGTTTCGGCTCCGTTCCCGTTGATCAACATCAAAGTCACCGTCACCGATGGTAAGTACCACGATGTTGACTCGTCTCAGATTGCCTTTGAGCAGGCTGGCCGGTTGGCACTGCGTGAAGCGGTCTCCAGAGCGGGCTCGATCTTGCTTGAGCCGATCATGAAGGTGGTTGTGGTGACTCCTGAGGATTACCTTGGTAATGTGACGGGTGATATTTCGTCGCGTCGCGGGATGATCTTGGACACCGAAGACAAGGGCATTATCAAGGAGATTACTGCTGATGTGCCATTGAGCGAGATGTTCGGGTACACGACTGATCTGCGTGGTATGTCCCAGGGTCGTGCTGCCAACTCGATGGAGTTCAAGGAATACCGCGAGATGCCTCGGAATCTGCAGTTGGAAGTGATTGAATCTGGGGGCTAACTGAGCTTTGATCGCCCTTCGGGTGTTTGATCAGTACAAACCACTGTTTCGTTATTATCCGGGCGTGCCACAGATGGTACGCCCGGCTTTCTTTTTCTTTGACTCAGCGGCTCTGGATCAACCACGGATTGAAGAATGCCGACCTATTGTTGAGACCCGCCGGAGGATGGCGGGCATATCGGACCTCATCATCTGGCTACAGGAGTCGGGCCAATGTCAGAACGGTATCAAGCTATTTTGCTCTTTGGAGCACCCGGAGCAGGCAAAGGCACCCAAGGTCTCTTGCTCGGGAATATCCCCGGCTTCTTTCACATGTCCACAGGTGATATGTTCCGAACACTCGATCACAACTCAGAGATCGGGCAACTGTTTGATCAATACTCTGCACGGGGCGAACTTGTCCCCGATGAAGTCACCATCAAGATGTGGTCTGAATATGTCCACGCGCAAACTGTTCTGAGCTTGTACAAACCAAAGCAAGACCTGCTGTGCCTCGATGGCATCCCGCGGACCGTTGCCCAGGCTCATTCGATCAAAGAACATATTGATGTGCGGGGGATCATCCATCTGGTAGCACCGAATCCAGAAGAAATGGTGATGCGTTTGCAAAGACGGGCGATCGAACAAAAACGCGTCGATGACGCGAAGATCGATGTCATCCGCAATCGACTCGATATCTACGAGCGTGAAACACGCCCGGTGCTGGATCAGTTTGATCCAAACTTGATCCATGAGGTCAATGCGATTGGGACACCCGCTGAGGTGCTTGGCGGGATACTTCGTGTGCTGGCGCCGATTCAGGCTACGGCCCATACGACGGTTCCCAACTAAACTAAGCCTGAGGGCTTATGTATTTATTGGTAGAACGGGCTTCCAACCCGTTTTTTTATTTTCCGTTTGGAGAAGAAACGGGCTGGAAGCCCGTTCTACTGGGAGACAGTGAGCCGTCAGGCATGACCTATGGCTTTGGCTTGTAGTCATCGATGGTTTGTGGTGTATTCATTACATCGACCGAGAGGATCTGGGTTACGCCATTGCCTATATCTGGAGTGGTTTTGATTCCGTAGAGCCCGGGAAAGCCGTAGGCTTTGTAGTTGACTGGTGGGTGAAAGTAGTATGACACAGGGATGACATTGTGCAGGTAGTCGTGTGTGCCGAAGTAGTCCCAGTTTTGCTCGTACACATTTGCCCCTCGCCCGTTGTCTCTGAGCCGATCGAGATCGATGGGGATCCAGAGTATTTGATCTCGGGCTTTGTCGTAGAGTGCGAATTCGACAATCACGATGATGCGTTCGTCGAGTGTGATTTTAATTGAGTTGTCATAGCACACAACCGTTCTTGCGGGCACGCCTGCGGTTCTGAGTACGGCAGTGAGCAGCATGGACATATCGAGCATCGAGGAACCGGCGGGGTCAAGGGCTACCTGATCTGCTGAGCGTACATTGAACCCGGACCATGATGAGAGCGGGGATGATGAGAAGCCGTTTACGAATGAGCGAATTGCTCCGATATGAAGCGTTGGTGCCAGTTGTGATTGGCCTCGCTCAACACGGACATAATCGAGTACCTTTCCGGTGAGATATTTGGTCAATGTGACTTGGCTGATGGATTTGGGATCATTGCCTTCGGTCCATTGGTCAACGAGCCGGACGAGTTGGTCTTGCCCTTCGGGGTCGATGGGGTCGCTGATGCGATCGATGGTTGGGGTTAGAAACAGCGTTGCTTCTTCTGGCCAAGTTTGAGGCCAGGGGATTTCTTTGGCGAGTTTTTCATCAAATACGGTGTCGGCGGTCACGATGTGGGAGACCTGGGAGAAATACAGATGCCGTGTTCTTGTGTCGCGTTGGTTTGATCGCCACCAGACATACTTGGCGTGCGAATCTGGAGTTTGGAGTATTTCGGGTTCGGGTGTGTATTGGACATTGTCAATCCGGAGGACTGTTTGGATGTCTTCGTTTGGAGACCAGTAGAACCCGCCTTGGCGGACGATTGGATAGATGTATTCAAAGTCTTGAATATCCCAGGTCGCGGAGAGTTCTTCTCGAAACCCTGAGTTGTTTCTGTAGTAAATGCCGGCCTGGAGGATGACCTGAGACCTGAGATCCCACCGCCAGGCATTCGCATGGCGGAAGTAAGGATTTGATTTCATTGGCGAGACAGCATCAGGATGCGACATGGTCTGAGCGTTGGCGTGCTGCTGACTCATAAAACCAGTCGAGGCAATCAATACTGAAATGAAACGCGTGAAAGTTGTTGTTGGCATAATGGTCCCTTCGGTCTGTTGAGCCGGTCTGTTCAATAATACGGGCTCAAATGGTGTTGGTTTCGGAGGGGCTTTGTTCGTGTAGGGAACTATGATCTTGGAGTCCCGTTCATAAGGAGAACTCAGTTGACCACCGCACCCTCAGGCATCGAGATGACACGCGTTGAAAAAGATTCTATGGGCGAGATGACCGTCCCCGCTGATGTACTCTATGGAGCTTCTACACAGCGGGCGGTACTCAATTTTCCGGTTTCGGGGCGTCCTGTGCCTGAGACCATGATCCGGGCCTTTGCGATTCTCAAGACGGCGACCGCCAATGCCAATACAAAGCTCGGAAAGCTTCCTGATGCCAAGCGAGAGCGGATCGTTGGGGCGTGCGATCAGATTCTGGGTGGGCTTGATGAACATGGCGGGATTGAACGCCACTTTCCGATCGACATTTTCCAGACCGGATCAGGAACCTCGACCAATATGAATGTCAACGAGGTGGTCGCCAACCTGGTGTGCATCGCCAATGGGGTGGCGATCGGATCAAGTAAAGACGCTGAGTACCTCAGCGGCGATGCCTCGATCCATCCCAATGACCATGTCAATATGGGCCAATCGAGCAACGATACCTTCCCCACTGCGATGCACATCGCTGCGGCGATCGGGATCAAAGACCGCTTGCTTCCTGCGGTGCAATCACTCGCCAAAGCCCTTGAAAACAAGGCCAAAGAGTGGGATGATGTGGTCAAAATCGGGCGGACACACCTGCAAGATGCCACGCCGATCCGGCTTGGGCAGGAGTTTAGTGGGTACGCCTCGCAGATGCGCCATGCTGAGGATCGGCTCAACCGTGCGCTGGGAACACTGGCCGAACTGGCGATCGGCGGGACGGCAGTCGGAACCGGGATCAACACGCATCCTGATTTCAGCGGGTTGATTGCCAAGGAACTGACCACCCGCTGTGGCATTGAGTTTCGCGAGGCCGACAATCATTTTGAGGCCCAGCATGCTAAGGACGGGTATGTGGAGGTTTCGGGGATGCTGCGGACAATCGCGGTGAGTATGTCCAAGATCGCCAATGACATCCGCTGGTTGGGGTCTGGGCCTCGATGCGGGATTGGTGAGCTCAAGTTGCCTGCGGTGCAGCCTGGATCGAGCATTATGCCTGGGAAGGTGAATCCGGTGATTTGCGAGGCCGTGGTGATGGCGAGTTGTCAGGTGATGGGGAATGATGTTGCGGTGACTGCTGGCGGGTTTGGCGGGATTGGGTCGCTTTTGGATTTAAATGTTGCGATGCCGATGATGGCGGCGAATCTGCTGGATTCGATCCAGTTGCTGACCGGGTCATGCACGATTTTTGAAGAGAAACTTATCAAGGACCTTGAGCCTGATCGTGAGCGGTGCGGGGAGTTGATTGAGGGCTCGCTTGCGATGTGTACAAGTCTTGTGCCTGTCATTGGTTATGATGCTTCTGCCAAGCTTGCGTATGCGGCGTATGAGCAGGGTAAAACCGTACGGGAACTGGCATTGGAGCAGGGTGATTTGGATGCTGAGCGTCTCAATGAATTGCTGGATCCGGGCTCTATGACCCGTCCGGCTCCCTAACGCTGTCGGCGGCCGCCGGCTTTGATTTCCAAAGTCAATTGCGGAACCAGAGCCCAGTAACCAACGAATAGGAAGCGGCTGCGTGGAGTTCTCCCCTGATGCTCCTGATCGCATAGCGATTGTGGCCTGCTCGACGAGTGGATTGATCCACAATTCAAGCAAGAGAATCATGCAATAACTCGCCTACGAGGCTGATTATGCGATATGATGGTGACAACACATAAACCCTCACACACGATGAACCGTGATAGTCAATAATTGGAGCATTTCATGCGATCTGAAAAGAGTCGATCCACCCTTTCCCGTCCTGTAGCGACCGCCATGATATTTTTGGCGAGTGGTTTGGCGTGTTCGCTGGCGATGGCCGAGCCTGCTGCTCAGGCTGGGCAACTTGAGAGCGTGCAGGTCAAAGGCCGTGCTGTTCAATCTGTGCAGATTGACAATCTTGAGGCGGCTACTTCCAAAGGCACTGTGATCAGTGCCAATGGCGTGGTGACTGCGTATTTTTTCAATAAGGATGTTGTCGTCCAGGCAACGGATTGGTCGGCTGTGCAAGCTGTGATCGGTGGGATGCCTGGCGTGACATTTGGGCGGGCACTTGGCAATCGTGGTCGATTCCATGTGATCGAGACCCCGAGTGTTGGCGTAGCCTTTGAGGTGCAGAAGGCACTGAGCGGGATTGATGGGGTGATGAGTGTTCAAGTTGACTCCGGGCCGACCAAGAGTGGTCGACAGGGCGAGTTGATGAACACCATGATCGCTAGCCGGGCGATTGCTGCGAGCAATGCAGCATACATGAATGCCAAGGCCAATATCGGGGTTATTCCGGTGGATTCGGGTTCGGATCCGGCGTCCATCCCTTTATCACAATGGCACTTCTCTAACACCGCTGGTGGGCCTGGGAGCCATGCGAATCCTACTCGCAGTCATGACAACAATATTCTTGAGTCGATTTACAGCACCGACATGCTCACGGGAACTGGGGTAGTTGTGGGGCTTTCCTCAATCGCTTACAATGTCCACCTTGATGTCAATCACATCGAACTGGTCAGCCCGACTCGAGACGGCGGCTACCGGGAGGATCTTTCACAACCATTCGATCCCAATCTCACGCTTGATGACGATCCAATCACCGGATTTGCTGGCATTATCGCTGCTGAGAGAACCGAGCCACCGGTTGCCAACGATCTCCAGGGTGTCTCGCCGGGCGCGGGTGTCGCGACCATGTTCCGCGGCCCAACCCCTCTGTTTGAATCGCAGGCGTACGAGTGGAACTGGAACGAGATCGACATCAAAGTCCATGAAATATCCGGCGAATATGATGTGCCGGGTGCTATGTATAACCGGAATCGACAGAATGAGTATGTCAGCGATTCGTTTAAAAATTCAATACGGTTTGGGCGAGGCAGACTGGGCACAATCCATATCTTTGGAACGGGCGTGGGCTTCAATCTGCTTCCAGACCCATACCGGGATTACACCGATGGTGGCACCGGACCGACCAGTCAGCTATGGGATGTGATTGGGTTGAACCCCAACAAGGTTGGTGTAAGTCAGTCCAATAGATATTTGACACAAACAGAGGGGGCTGCAGGACCACTACCGGATTTTGCAACTACACCTTTATTCAGAAACTTTTTTCTGCCCCACATTGAACAGTTCTATGTTGGGGGCCAGACTCATCAGTTCCCGCTGGCCAATGATCGCACTTCACTGATTATCCAAACGGTCTCTGAAGATGGCAACAGCAACTCACTCGGGGCAATCGGGCCAGGCGTTTTTGCCTCATTCTTTGCCGGGTCATCAAATGATCTTTTCTCATTTGACCAGAGCATCTCTGGGCGAGGAATCATGACGATCTCAGGAGAGGGCGACCCTGACAACCCCCTCCCTGCTGAGCCGGGCCCAGGCTTCCTCGCCTCAGCACAGGGATTCTCCGGCGATATGACCGGTGCCTCGGTGGCGGCCGGGGTTATTGCCCTGATGCTTGAAGCCAATCCGGGTCTGAGAATCCGTGATATTCAGCATATCTTCTTTGAATCGATTCAAGAAAGCACAAAAATCAGTGCCGTCAAATGGCCAAACTTTGAAAGCCAACGCAACTACTATGGATTCTTTGCTGATCCCAGGGCCGACATTGGGGCTTCATTAAACGCTTCATTCTGGCAGCTCAACACCGCATTCTACAATAATCCTGACGCGGTGCCACCAGTTGTCAATCAAACGATCCGCCACTCCGATCAGTACGGATTTGGTGTTGTCGATGCAAATCTCGCCATTCAAAAAGCCAGGACATGGACTGGTCTGCCTCAGCTTGTTCTTCTGGATTCTGGAATCGTTGGCGATATCAATGATGACCAGCAGACGCCAAATCCCGATGATCTGCGGGTGCCGTTCGAAATTGAAGACGCGGAGTGGGATGTCATCATTGATGCCGAGGAAGAAGCCGGAGACCCGGACCCTACTCCAACCGACGGCGTGAGTATCGATGGGAGTGCCGGTATGATATTCTTTACTGGAGCAGGTTTTTCAATCTGTATCCGTCAAAATATTCTGATTGAAAGCATTGTGCTCGAACTGACCATTGAAGGCGAAGGCAGCAATGATCTGTATATTGAACTTCAAAGCCCGACAGGGACCCGATCAACCCTGGCATTGCCAACAACACTCAACCCCACAGGGATGTCTCCTGAGACCGATGCCGTCGATCCTCCCGATGAAGGCTTTAACTCGGGCAGATACAACGACACCGATTATGCGTACTACCAACACCCATTCCTGACACACAAGTACTGGGGCGAACTCTCAGGCGGTCGCTGGCAGGTCAGGTTTGTCGACCTTGGCCCAGACATCATCAACCCAGAGGGTGTTGAGCCCGGTCCTGCTTCAGTAGTCAATCCGGCAATCTTTCCAAATCCCGGTGCCGATATGATTATTGATCTCGGCGAAATCGGGATTCCAGGCGATGCAACCCGATCGGGAAAGACCGTCGTGGCATTCCGCCTCAAAGTCTATGGCACTGAGATTGGTGTTCAACCATTCTTGGGCTGTCCTCCTGGTGAGACATCATGCCCTGGAGACCTGAACGGTGACGGACGGATTGATCTTACTGATCTTCATCTTTTCTTAGCCTGGTACACGGCAGGTGATGCCAGAGCTGACCTGACTGGGGATGGCAATATTGACTTCTCTGATATCCAAGCATACCTTGGCCTGTTCCAGCCGGGGTTCTGTACAACGGGCGATTCGCCGTTTACTGGCGGGCGTCCAATCCCAGGGGGCCAAACCCCTTCGGACAACAACCCACCAACCCGTCCAATCTGATCGGTTAGATTGAATATTTAGGAATCTCCTCAAAGCAGCGTGCTCGATTGGCACGCTGTTTTTTTATGCCTCCAGCACCACTCACCACCGATGACAGATCGTAGAGAACGATTCGGCCTATAGGGGTTGTGCCTGATGGCTCTGAAGGGTGCCCCGCTGGTGGATTCTTATCCACCTGCGGGTCTTGGTGGTACAAAAAACATCTGGCGGTCAAAGACCCGAAGGTGGCACCCCCCAAAAAGCCCACCATCGGGGCACCCAGAGAAGAAAACTTGGAGTCGTCAGACACGGCCTAGATGTCGATCAGTGCTGGGCGATGTAAAAGCGGCTCCGATGTTTCAACATCGGAGCCGCTGGGAATGTATTTGGATCATGCGGTTGAACGGGGATCAAATGACCACTCGTTCAAGCGATTTGTTATGGGCATCCTGTCGTGAATGCACTGAGGAATGCTGAGATATCGAAGAAGTCAAAGACCATGTCGCCATTCATGTCGGCTGCTGGGTCTTGCGAGCTGAAGGCCGAGAGGAATGCGGAGATATCGAAGAAGTCGAGCACTCCGAATGGGGCTGCGAAATCTGCTGCTCCACAGGTTGCGCCGGTGACTTCGCCGATCAGGTTGACGATCAGGTCATCGCCTGAGGCGGCCGTACCAAAGAGTGATTCATCGTTGACCGCTTTGAAGGTATAGGTCGCGGCAAATGCCCCGAAAGCCGCGTCTGAGAGGGTTGCTTGGATGGTTTGGCTGGACTGGGCTGGGATTGATGTGACCGATGAGAAGTCTGTGGTCAACTCGGCGGTGTCGCCAACGGAAGAGATGAACTGGACATCCATTGGGGCGCCGGTTGTCAGTTCTGCGATGTTGAAGAACTCGATGTTCTGCAGGGCATCTCCGGTCCCCAGAGCGATGATGCCCAGGTCGATGGTGATTTCATGGAGATTGCTGCCCGATGCCAGTGAGCCGTCTGATGGGTTGAAGATGTTGATTTGGATGGTGACGATGTCATCGCCGTCGTTGTCGCCGTTGCCGGCTCCGCCTTGGGTGGTGACATCGAGGTTGTCGATGACGACTTGCTCTACGCTGATCGAAGCGGTGTCAGTTGCCCCCGCTGGCAATGAGATGTTAAACTGGCTTGAATCGTTGGGTGTGTTCATCGGGAAGGCGTTTGGGTTGCCCCAGACGGAGGTTTCGATGCCTGCTGATGGTGTGACTGTGTAGTAGGTTCCGTCGCTGCCGTCTTTGTTGATGGTGATGGGGACTGAGCCGAGCGAGTCGCCTACGAGGGCGTTGAACTCGACGGTCATTGCTGAGGAGCCGTCGGCGTTTGATGCTCCGCCGACCCAGAGGGTGGAGTCGTTGCTTTGGTCAACATAGATGGACCAGACGAACTCTGGGTGATCTACGAATGCGTTTCGGTTGTTGGTATAGAAGAATGGGTTGTAGGCGACATCGGACACGGCATGGTTCCGTCGGCGTTCAAAGGTGTCTGGGGCGTCGAGGTAGTGCCATGCGAGCAGGGCGTTGAGATCACCCATTTGGTTGCCTGAGGGGAATCCGTTGACCAGTGAGAGCCCAAGTGAGGTCCAGCGGGTGTCGGAATAGAAGAGGCTGCGGGCGATGTCGCCTTTGTCTACATCGCCTGGGAAGTAGTATGTCCCTAGGTTTCCGAAGGAGCCTGTTGTTGAGGCCGTGCCGAATGGTTTGTTGCTTCTTGAGGAGTTAATTGAGGGGTTGCAGGGGCGGAGTGCGTGTGGATCGCCCAGATTGCTACGGGAGGAGTTTGAGGCGCTGCCGGGCTGCCTGGACTGTGGCCAGACATGTTCACGGTTCCATGTGGAGCCTTGATCCCAGACCGCTGAAACTGATGCTCCGTTGTAGACCAAGAGGATATTTCCGATTACATTGGGGTCTTCATCGATTTGTCGTGACATCACGCGGTAATCGCCATAGGCCCGTTGGATATGCCCTGAGGACATGGCGCTGGTGAGTTGGGATTTGAGGGTTGATCCTGTGCCTGTTGCGCCGTTGTAGTAGTTTGCGGGCGGATCGAACGGATCGGCTGCGATGGTTGTGCCTGCTGTTGCCAGCAAGAGAAGTATGGTGCACGAGAAAGGACTGGAACTGGTGACTTTGAATGGTTTCATACGAATAACTCTCCGCAGTACAGATCGGATGGTTCCGACTGTGTGTTCTGGTCTATGTGTTGAAAGCGAATAGGCAAATGCCAAATGCCTGTTAGGATACGACTGACCGAACCAGCATACACGACAAACGGCTTTGTTCATCGGAATTAGTCTGGTTTTCTGGCGAATTTTGGCGTTATCGGGATGCGTCAGGTCTGGCATTTGATCCAGTAAATTAGTAGCACAACACCCATTTGAGTATTTGTACTTGATGTATTTGTATCCGTGTGCGATGCCCAACATTCCCCTACTATGGTGTTCATGAATACTGGATGCACACGACATTTTTTAGGTTGGGATCAACCTGCACTCGATAGCGCGGCTCAATGGATTTTTGATCGCTTCGTCCAGAACTCTGAACTGGATTTGAGTGATGTACATTTGGTGCTTCCCGGCCGAAGGGCTGCCCGGACATTGCTTGGGAATCTTGTGGACCTTTGCGAGAGCCAAGGCATCGTACTGATCCCTCCGATAACCATGACCCCACTGGAAATTCCAGCGGCGACTATTGGTAGGGCTAGTGAGATCGAAGGTATGGGCGGGCTTGGCCGGCACGCCTCCAAACTTTCTCGGAAACTCGCTTGGATTCAGGCATTGCAAGACTGTGACCCCAGCATGCTTGCTGAAATTCTTCCGGCCCCGCCAGAAACCCAGGACCTTGGGCATTGGATTGGGATCGGCGGGTGGATAGCGGGGGTCAGCGATGAACTCTGTGATGCAGGCTTGCGGATGAGCGAGGTTGCGACTCGTGGGATTCAGATACTTGATGAATCTGAAACGGTCCGATGGGATGCACTTGGCGAAATCCAGAACTCGTATGAACAGATACTGGCTGGGCTCGGGGTCGTTGATGATCGCTTGGTGACGCTGGACCATGTCTTTCATGATGATGAAACCGTTCGTAGTGGACGCCGATTTATTTGTATCGGCATGCCCGAACTCGGTTCAACGGCACGGGGCGCGATCGAGCGCGCAGAATGCGAAGTTGATTCGTTGGTCTTTGCGCCTGAATCATTGGCAGAGCGGTTTGATGAGTTTGGATGCGTAGTGACGGATCAATGGATCAGGGCGAGCTTGGAAATTGATGAAGGCCGCATCGTCTTTGAAGAGAGCCCTGCGAGCATGTGTGAGCGAGCGATGACGCGGCTCGCTCTGCATGGGAGTCGATCAGGAGCTGATGCTTTGGATACTTCTTCATGCGTCATCGGGCTGGCGGATGAATCGTTGATCGGGCCGCTCCGGCAAATCGCTAGCATGGGCGGGCCCAAACTGGGTATTGAGATTCACGCGCCGATCGGGCGGAGCGCATTGAGCACGCCTCCTGGACAGCTTGTCGAGTTGATCCAGGCGTATCTGGGTAATCCGTCGTTTGACACGCTCGCCTTGCTTGCCCGCCATCCTGATATGGAACTTGCTTTGACTGCTGGGCACGCTGAATCTGATTCTGATGCACCAAAGCCCAAGGCGTGGTGGCTCACATCGCTTGATCTGATCCGCCAGAATCATGTACTGACCAGCAGCACGGTTGTCCCCAATGGAACCAAAGCGTCACTAGCCAAAGATGCTGAGTTTGTGGTGCAAACCGTTGCCCAACTCCTTGGGCCGTTGATTCCAAGCCCCGGCGCGGATCTTCCACTTGATGATTGGGCTGGCAAACTTTCAAAGACGCTTGAACTGATCTATCTTGATATTGAGCTTGATATCCAATCCGAACATGACCGCTCGACGATCGAGGGGCTTGGATCGATCCGTGCGGTTCTTGATGAGATCAGTGATGCCAAGTTGCTTGGGCAGTGCATGCCTGTGACATCGGCGCATACTGCGGTTGCATTGATTTTGGATCGGCTTGGCGAAACGATGCTTGCAGAGCCGCTCAATCGTGACGCGATTGAGGCCGTTGGATGGCTCGAACTCCCGCTTGATCCTTCGCCATTGTGTGTGGTTGTTGGGATGAGCGAGTCATGTGTCCCCGGATCAATAACTCACGATCCGCTCCTTCCGGGTTCGCTTCGTGATGCGCTTGGGATGACCACCAACGAGGATCGCTTGGCCCGCGACACTTTCTTGATGGCATCGATTCATGCGTCAAGGGATGCGGTCTTTATGTGCGCTAGGAACGGCGAAAAAAATGATCCCGTCACACCCAGTCGCCTTCTTTTACGGGTGTCTGGCGAATCTTTAGCCAAACGCGTCGGGCGGTTTGTTGATCCTTCAGAGGACTGTCCTTCATTGCACTCTTTGGCGATGGACGCCAAACCTGGGAAGGTCGATCGGTTCAAATCCACACTCCGGGTCTGCGAAGATTTTGTTGTACCGGTATCAATGCGTGTGACGGATTTTGATACTTTTCTGAGATCGCCAGCACAATGGTATCTGGAGCGACACTTGGGGCTCGGCGAGATTGACATTGATATACGAGAACTCGGCCCCGCTCAGTTGGGCACGCTCATCCATTCGATACTCGATTCATTCGGCAAGGATCCAGCGATGCGGGACCTTGATGATCCTGATGCGATCAATGCTGCCCTTTTACATTTGCTGGACCAAGAGACCGTTTCTCAGTATGGGACAAAGCCTGCCGCTGCTGTTATTGTGCAGACCCGGCTCCTTCATTATCGGCTTGGGTGGTTTGCAACTCAGCAGTCGCAACGAAGACGCGACGGCTGGGCTATCGCCTACACAGAATGGTCGCCCGACAAAGCTGCGCCGCCTTCGATTTTGGTTGATGGCGATCCGATGGAGTTGCGTGGAAAGATCGACCGGATCGACAGACATGAGGACGGCCGGCTTGCGATAATTGACTACAAAACAGGTAGAATCGTCGATGCTCGCAAGGCTCACCAGACCAAGGATGCTTGGACGAAGCTTCAACTTCCGCTCTATCGTTTTCTGGTGCGGCAACTTGCCAGCGACCAGGAGATTGTTCTTGGGTATGCGGGTCTTCCAGCAAATGCAGGTGAAGATGTCTGGCAGTTTGCTGATTGGGATCAGGACGAGCTGAAATCTGCCGACGAGGCCGCGTGTGATGTTGTTCGGAATATCCGTAAGATGTCAGCCGGGGACAAGGTCGAGATGGGCGATTCTCCGCCGGACAATGGGATTCTCGGATTTTTGACTGGACAACGATTCGATACCGGCGGGAACCAATGGATACACGAAGAAGAATCCACCGAGGCGGAGGTGGGCGTATGAGCCAAACAGCACCCGCTACCAAACACACGATCGTGCGTGCCTCGGCTGGTTCTGGCAAGACCTATGAACTGACGAGCTCGTATATCGCAAGGCTCTTTGAGGGAGAGGATCCATCGGGGATGCTTGCGACGACCTTTACCAAGGCCGCGGCGGGTGAAATTTTGCACCGTGTGCTCAAGCGGCTCAGTGCTGGCGTGCTCGACGGCGCATCACTTGCCGAACTCCAAGAAGCAACGCATGACCCTGAGTTATCACATGAGCGATGCGCTCAGGTGCTTACCAATCTGATTCAGCAGCTCCATCGCATGTCGATTATGACCATCGACTCTTTTTTCTCGCGGATGGCCAGCTCGTTTAGTTTCGAGCTCGGCCTGCCGATGGAGTACCGGTTGCTCGAAGACGATGAGGATGAATCGCTGCGCGAGCAGAGTGTCGATCAAGCTTTGAATGAATGTTCGAGCAGTGAGATGGTGGAGTTGCTCCGCTGGTTGCAGGGCGACCGGATTCAGATGCAAACCCACAGCGCGATCATGAAGGCTGTTAAGACTGGGTATTCGATGTACCTGGCGACCAACGGGCGTGCGCCGGTTTGGGATATGATCGAACCTGTTGGACGCGAGATGAGTGCTTCGGATTTGGATGAGGCCATCGCGGATCTTGGACAAGCATCCGTCCCGACCAGCAAGACCGGCAAGCCCAACGGGAACTGGGTCAAAGCACGCAACAAATGTGTCACGGCAACGCAAGCAAACGACTGGGTGACCCTGCTCAAAGGCGGGCTCGGCGGGCTTGTCCTCAAGGGGATTCTGACCGGGCAAACACCGACCTATTACAAACTTGATATCCCAGCGGGCTTGATTGAAATACTGACTCCGATCGTCGAGCACGCTCGGCATGCGTTGATCAATGAACACATCAATCGCACACGCGCCGTTTTTAAACTCATGGAACGATTCGACCAGGCGTACCGGTCAGCCAAAATGTCCAGCGGGCAACTGAGCTTTGATGACCCACCCAGACTGCTTAATGAAGCGGGTATTACCGGGGAGCTTGAACATCTGTATTACCGGCTTGATGCGTCGATCCGCCATGTGATGCTGGATGAGTTTCAGGATACTTCGATGCCTCAGTTTAATCTGATTGAGCCGATTATTGACGAGCTTCTCAGCCAAGATGTAGAGGGACGGTCGGTGTTTGTGGTCGGGGATGTCAAGCAGTCGCTCTATTCTTGGCGTCAGGCCGAGCCCAAGTTGCTCGGAGCGATGACCGACCGATGGGGACTGTTTGAAGAAAAGACGCTCGCTAAATCTTGGCGTTCATCGCCGGTGGTTCTCGATGCTGTCAATGCGATCTTTGGCGACCTTCCTGACAACGATGCGATGCGTTCTAAAGAAGTCGGCGCCATGGCTGCGGCCAACTGGCACACGCAATATGACACACACGATGCGGAGAAAAAAAAGCTGCCCGGATATGTGAGCCTGAGCGTTGCCGAAAGTGATGCCGAGAATGATAAAGAAGCAACCGAAGAGGTCCTCTGGTCATGCGCCAGCCGGGTTGCAGAAGCCAGGGCGCAATCTCCGGATGCCTCGATCGCGGTTCTTGTTCGCCAGACCAAGCATATCTATCCGCTGCTTGACAAACTGAGCAAACTCGGTGTTGACGCGTGCGAGGATCGTGGAAATCCACTCGTCGATGCGCCTTGTGTGGCGGCGGCGGTTTCGATGCTTGAGTTGATTGATCATCCGTCAAACTCTGCTGCTCTCTTTCATGTCCGATCGACGCCGTTGGGGGAAGTTGTTGGCTTGCAGGATTCCAAACGGCTCAGCACTGTTGCATCGGATTTCCGTCGCCGCATTTCTTTGGAGGGTTGTGTGCCGATGCTCACCCGGTGGCTTAAGGAGTCGGCCCATTCTATGGATGCACGGGGGTATGTTCGGTTCAACCAGCTTATTGAACTTGCAGGCAAGCTCCAAAGCGATGGGCGAGGGGGAGCAGCGACCCTTGCGATGGTCGCCCAGACCCGGAAGATCGACGAACCGGGGCATGCTCCGGTGAGGGTGATCACGATCCATCGTTCAAAGGGGCTCGAGTTTGATGTGGTTGTGCTGCCACTCCTGGGACAAACATGGAGCATTCGACCAGACTCGTTGTTGTCAAAGCGTGATATTCCGCTGGGCCCGATCACTCAGGTCACGCGATACCCCAGCGAGGTGATGCAGGCCGTTCATCCGGATCTCCAAGCCATTCACAATCAATCCATGCTCAACCAGATCAATGAAGAGTTGTGCTGTTTGTATGTCGCGATGACACGGGCGAAGTGTTCATTGCAAATGATCGTTCCGGCCGACAAGAATGGTCGATCTGGTAATCCTGCCAGCAAGTTCTCGCTCAAACCAGCCCACTTACTCCGGGCGGCGCTTGCTCCCGAATCCCCGGCTGTTCCTGGATCGGTTCTCTATGAAACTTCTAGTGAACAGGATTGGTCCAGCGGGATCGAGCCCGGTTCTGCGCTTTCGACCACTGCCCCAAGAACGCCGATCACGCTCCGAATCCGCCCGCCTCAACGCCTCCGCGCTGGCCAACTCATGGCCGCGGCCCCATCTTCTGAACACCAATCCACGAAGGTTTGTGCAAGCTCTTTGCTCCAAAATACTGAGTTTGGGCAATATGCCCGTGGGTATGGCGAGTGTGTTCATGCCGCCTTTGAGCAGTTTGATTGGCTCGACACCAAACCAAGTGACGAGCAAGTTGCCTCTGAACTCAGAGGGCTTGGGCATGATGACGATACCGCCACAAAGGCTATCGCAGAACTCAACGCGGCCTTGGGATGCGATCCGGTTCGGCATATTTTCGATCTCAACCAATGGTTGGCCACGCATCCGCTCTCGAATTCTACGATGCCCACCGTCCACCATGAACGCCCATTTGCGGTTCGCTTGGGTACATCTGGAAAAGAACGGCTGGTGCAAGGCCGCTTTGATCGGCTCGTGATTGGACGCGATGGCGATCGGGTCACGAATGTGCAGATTGTTGATTACAAAACCGATCGAGGCGCCCAGGGTCTCGATGCGACCCAACTCGCTGAGTATGCGGCAAAGCATCAGCCTCAGATGAACACCTACCGGCAAGCGGTCGCGGCGATGTACGGGCTCGACGAAACCGCGATCGAGATCGCACTGGTCTTCACGGCCTCGCCTGGTGTGGTCTATCTTTGATCAACGAAAGGATTCTGTACATGCGCGTGCATCTTGTTCAGTTTGACATCCAATGGGAATCGCCGGAAGCGAATTTTGAACGCGTCCGGTCTCTTGTCGATGACTGCGGGACGCAGGCCGGCGATCTTATTGCGTTGCCTGAACTCTTTGATTCTGGATTCACACTCAACACCCAACATTCGTGCGATTCTAGTGGCCGAACCCTCGCATTCTTGTCCAAACTTGCGCAAGACACCGGATGTTTTGTCCATGGGTCTCGGTCTATTATGCCCGCAGGTTCAGGCCGGGCCTTGAACTGCGCGACTGTTATGGAGCCAGGGATGGAATCGGGATCAACCGATCCGATCTGCGAATATTACAAGATTCATCCGTTTTCAATTGGCCGCGAACTCGAAGCCTACCAAGGCGGCGATGAACTCAGCCGATACACCATGGGGCACGGCGAAGATCAGATTCATATCTGTCCAGCGATCTGCTATGACCTGCGGTTTCCGGAGTTGTTCAGGAAGGGCGTCGCTGAGGGCGCGGAAATGTTTGTGCTGGGTGCCAACTGGCCGGTCGCTCGCCAGCATCACTGGCGCACGCTGCTGATTGCTCGCGCAATCGAGAACCAGGCGTTCGTTCTTGGGATTAACCGGTGCGGGGATGATCCGAGTTTGCATTATGGGGGAGGGACGATTGCCATTGGTCCCAAGGGCGAAATCCTCGGCGAACTCGATGATCAACAAGGGGTGCTGAGTGTTGAGATTGATCCATCGCTGGTTCATCAATGGCGTAGAAAGTTTCCCGCTGTCGATGACATCAAGATCCGGTCATTCTGAGTGCATACAAAAAAACACCCGCTTTCGGCGGGCGTTTGTATTGGTTCGTTGAGTCGCTTACTTGTTTACGACTGACATGCCTTCGACATGCTTCATGCCGCGACGGCGATCACGGAGACGACGGGACTTACCGACGCGGTCACGCAGGAAGTACAGCTTCGCTCGGCGGGCATCGGCACGACGGATCACTTCGATCTTCGAGATCATTGGTGAGTTCATCGGCCAGGTCCGCTCGACACCGACTTCGCCGACGATGCGGCGAACGGTAATCATTTCGTTGATGCCGCTGCCTTTGCGGGAGATCAGCGTTCCAGAAAAGACCTGGATGCGTTCTTTTTTACCTTCAACGATCCGCACATGGACATTGATGTTGTCGCCGACATCGAAACGGGGTAGATCCGTTTTGATTGCCTCGGCGTTGACGGATTCGATGAGTTTCTGCGTGTCCATAAGTCAATCCTTTGCTACGCCTGCACTTGCAAGCGGGACCGCAAGGGTAGGCGTGTGTGCATCCAGAGTCGAGCCAGAATCGCCTTTAAGCCGTCTCAAACACAGCTCTCGACTGTTTTTTGGTCCTAAACTCCGCCATGAGAGCCATCGTTGTCGAAAAACAAGCCAGTCCTGTCGCCCCGAACATCTCCCTCAACTCAGATTGGCCAAGCCCGGCCGAGCCTGAACAAGGGCAGGTGATCGTCAAAACCCTCTGCTCTGCGTTCAATCATATGGACCTTTGGGTCGGGCGCGGCGTCCCGGGGCTCAAGCTGGACTACCCACGCGTCTCAGGGTGCGATGGTTGCGGCGAAGTTCTCAGCGTTGGTCCCGGGGTCGATGAATCTTGGATCGGTAAACGGGTCATCTACAACGCGGCGATTGTTGTTCCAGATCAGAGCCGTCCGCATGACCCGCCTTCTTCGACCATGTGCCCCAACTACGAGCTGATCGGCGAGCACCACTTTGGCGCCCATGCCGAGATGTTTGCGTGTCCGGTTGAGAACCTTGCTGCACTCTCTGAAGATGCCGATCCTATCGAGGCCGCCGCTTTTGGATTGTGCGCCCTGACGGCCTATTCAATGATGACCACCAAGGGCGATCTGCGTCCGGGCCAATCCGTACTCATCACAGGCATCGGAGGCGGGGTCGCGACCTCGGCCCTTGCAATCGCCAAGCACATGGGCTGCCCGGTCGCGGTGACATCACGGCATCAATGGAAGCTCGACAAAGCAATCGAACTGGGTGCCGACCATACTATTCTCGATGAGGGTCAGGACTGGTCGCGTGATTTGCGATCTTGGACGAATAAACGCGGAGTGGATATGGCGGTGGATTCTGTTGGCAAAGCCGCCCATCTGAACTGTATCAAATCACTCGCCCGCGGCGGGGCGTATGTCACTCCCGGTTGCACCACAGGCCCTGACGCAACGACTGATCTTGCTCGCATATTCTGGAACCAGCTCCGAATCTTGGGTTCTACGATGGGCACCAACGATGAGTTTAAGGAAGTTGTATCGCTCTTTAATAGTGGATCACTCAAGCCGGTTGTGGATCAGGTATTTTCGCCGGCGGATTGCAAGAAAGCCTACGAGCGGCTTGAGGCCGGCGAGCAGTTTGGAAAGATTGTTGTAGACTGGCGATGAGTTCTAGCTTGGTCCATCGACGGTATATTCAATGGTCACCGACCAAACCCGCATGGTGCTATCCCCAGGCCAAAATGAGCTAAACACACGGATGTAGTACCCGGTTGAAAAGGTATCGACGACCGTCGAACCTTTCGTGATTTCTGTGGTGACAAGAGACTGAATCCCCACAACGGGGGCGATGCCAATGGTGTCGACGGCCGCGATGGTGACGAGTGTTCCATTACTCTGAACCCCGGTGAGCGAAATCGAAAGATCACCCGCTGCGTTGTCCTCCAAGCGTCCGATGAGTTTGGTGACCGTCGCCCCATTGGGTAATGAAACTGGTGCTACTAAGGGTGCATTGCCGCCTGCTGTGCTGAGATACGCCCCGCCCCCAAAGAATGAGGCTATAAACGGGGTTCCGAGGGCGCTGTGAAACACATCGCCGGAAATCGTCACCGCCTGAGTTCTCGGGCTTGGGAACCGGAACTGAGGCGAAGAAATCCCTGCCGAGTCTGCCTCCATTGCAACCGACCCTCCAACTTCAAGCGCCCAGACTCTGTTTTTTTTGTTCAATGTATATGAATGGGACGCACCAACTTCTCCATCGACAGCATACGAAATTGAAGGAACACCCAAAATATCCTCATTTGAAACAAGAATTCCACCCGTTAATGTGCTGGTGACATGGACACCGAAATATTCGTCGGCGGTCAACGCATCAGCCCGATTGATAATGGCCCGATCATCACCCTCCCCAAACAGAAGTAGTCCGCCCTCAAAGGCTGAAACTCCTCCATCGCTCCAGTTTGTCCCGGTTAAGTTTTGGGCCAGTACCGAATATGTCGCGTTGATCGCAGTGGGCGTTGGAAGGATTTGCTGACGAGGCATGAGGACATCATACAAGTCAACGCTCGCCCCGGGACGCAGCGATATTTCGAAGAACATACTCACAGCATCAAACTCGTATTCAAAGTCCAGCTCAACACTAAACAGCCCTCCATTGATCAATAAATCATCAATCCCCACCGTCTGCCCGAGTTGTATGCCATCAATAGCGGCATCGAACACTCGGCACTCAAGATCGTATAAACCCTGCGCCGGCAGGCCGCCATCGAGCAGATGACCTTGATACGAGATCGGCTGGGCACTAGCGGCCCCGACCATTGCCACCAAGAACCCGAGACAAAACAATACCTTTGATTTCAACATTTCATCCATCTCCGTGTGATTTCGAGAAATCATCGTTCTCCAATACTCCAGCCTACCACACCGCAGAGAGTGTGTGGGGCCAAGATATAAAAAAACGCCCGTCGAAACGGGCATTTCATTGATTCTACAAACTAAACGAGCTTACTCGGCAGCTTCTTCAGCAACTGGCTCAGGAGCAGGTGCTGGTTTGGCGGATTCGGCTTTGGACATCGCGTCCTTGGCAGCGGCGAGGCACTTGGCGGCCTCGTCGTCCTTGGCGAGCGACAAGGTGTTCTGCACCATGTTGAACGCCTTCTTGGCACTGTTGACAAATGGGGTCAGGTCGGCATCAGAATCGCCGGCCATTTTTTCGAGCGAAGCGACGATGCCTTCGATTTCTTTGCGGGCCTTCTTGCACTCGCCACGCTTCATGTTGGTGGCGCGATCAGATATCCATTTGGCTTTCATATCGCCTTCGAGGATGTCGGCTTTGCCGAGCATGTCGCGGACGGTGTCGGATGGCTGGGCACCCTTGGCGAGCCAGACTTTGATCTCTTCGATCTTGAGCACGATCTGCTTATCTTCGTCCTTGCACATCGGGTCGTAGTGACCGAGGTTTTCAAGAACGCGGCCATTGCGGCGGGTGCGTTGATCGATCGCATTAATGCGGTAAAACGGGCGGTGAGTGCGGCCAAAGCGCTGCATACGGAGACGAACCATGGTGGTTATCCTTTCATTGCCCGTTCCACTCTTCCAAGAGGTCGGGAGTCCAAACCCAGCAGTACCGATCCCAAACCATTGCCTGGTATCGGTTTAATCCCTCGACTGCGCCAACCGTTGGTGCTGTCTGCGTCCGCTGGGAAGAGAATCGTTGGCATGAATCCCCGCTAAATCCACTCCCTACCCGATCTTCCGCTCTTTTCTTGGCTCCCCCACTATCATGCCCCATGCGGATTGATGTCCTGACAACCTTTCCTGAAATGTTCGAGAACCAATCGCCCGGCGCAATGGGGGTTTCGATCCCAGGCAGAGCCCAGAAAATGGGGCTTCTGGAACTCCATGCGACCAATATCCGTGATTACACCACCGACAAGCATCGCAAGACCGATGATCGTCCCTACGGCGGCGGTCCAGGAATGGTCATGATGTGCCAGCCGGTTTGGGACGCGGTTATGGCCGTCGAATCCGCCGACCCACGCCCGGCGACCCGGATTTACCTGACCCCGCAAGGGCGGCCCCTGACTCAGGACCTCGTCGAGTCGCTGGCAACCAAGCCTCGGTTGCTGATGATCGCGGGGCATTATGAGGGGATTGATGAGCGAGTGATCGAACGGCTCGATCCACTAGAAATCTCCATCGGGGATTACATCCTCTCTGGGGGCGAGCTGGCGGCGATGGTTTTGATCGATTCTGTGACAAGAACTTTATCGGGTGTACTGGGACACGAGAACTCGGCGGCGGAGGATTCGTTTTCGCCAGCCAACACCACCAATCCAGACGGCTCTGTGATTGATCCCAAGGCCCTCAAAGGGCTCGATATTCCGACCGGTGCTAAGTTGCTCGATTGCCCCCACTACACGCGTCCGCAGGTCTGGGAGGGTATGGGGATACCTGAAGTGCTTACAAGTGGGGATCACAATGCGGTCGCCCGCTGGCGACTCGAACAACGGCTTTCTAGAACCCAAGTGCGCCGACCTGAATTATTGACCTCTAAATCTTGTATAAATCTTGACTCATAGGGTCAAGAGAGCGATTATCTATGACCCCGAGCGTCGATGTTCGGCCTGCACAGGATCGGGGACTTGTCTTTACACCATACCCCGAATCAATTTGGAGATTCTCGAATGAACAACACAATCAAAGCCCTGCTCGGTGCCGCACTTCTTACTGTCGTTATGTCCGGTTGCGAGACCATGGCTGAGCGCAGTGCCAACAGCCCAGACGGCAAGGCCTGCGACACCGCTAAGTATTCATCAGATAAAAAAGCCGACTGTGATAAAGCAGACAAAGCTGGATGTGATAAAGCAGACAAAGCTGGCTGTGATAAGAAATCCAAAGCTGGCTGTGACAAGGAAGCCAAAGCAGCCAAGGCAGCATGCCCATCAGGCAAGGCCGCGATGAAGTGTGGCGAAAACTGCACCAAGCCCTGCTGTGCATAAACCGATTCTGGCTGATTGAGGCTCTAGGCCTTGATTCTCTGTCAGGATTCGTGATTCAAATACACAGACCCGCTTTGGAGCGGGTTTTTTCATGACCAAGGTCTACCCTTATACACACCCATGGAAGCACTCCTGACCACACTCGCCGACTGGAAACCGTTTAACGCCATCGTTGTCGGCGACTTCATGCTCGACCAGCAACTCTATGGCAACGCCAACCGGCTCTCACCCGACGCTCCCGTTCCCGTTCTCCATGTCACCAAACAAGAAAACCAACCTGGCGGGGCGGCGAATCTGTGTCTTGATCTTCACGCGATGCACGGCAAGGTCATGGCCATCGGAGTCGTTGGCCAAGATCAAGACTCCAAAATCCTCACCGATGCACTCAACGACCAAGGCGTCGATGCTGAGTCGATCATCAACGATCCGTCTCGGCCTACGACTGTCAAGCGGAATCTGATCGGGCTGGCACAAGGGCGGCACGCTCAAAAAATGTTCCGCGTCGATTTCGAATCTTCTGAACCCATCGACCAATCAATCGTTGATCAACTGCTCAAACAGTTCGATGCACACCTTGCCGATGCTGACTTTGTGTGCATCGAGGATTACAACAAGGGTGTGTGTACGCCCGCGTTGTGCCAGGAAATCATCAAACGAGCCAAGCTCGCGGGCAAGCCGGTGTATGTCGATCCGGCGCCGATTAAGGACTACAGCAAGTACGCCGGGGCGACGGCGATTACGCCCAACCGCACCGAGGGCGAGCTCGCCAGTTCGCTCGACAACAAGAGCGATGACCGTGCAATCGCCCATGATCTCCGTACTCAGAACGATTTTGAAACTGTCGTCCTGACGCTCGACAAGCACGGGGCTCTGCTAGAGCGCGGAGACCTTGATGAAGCGGTGTCGATCCCGACGCAGGCGCGGAGCGTGTATGATGTGACGGGTGCTGGGGACATGATGCTTGCGGGGCTTGCTGCTGCTCGGGCCAATGGGCTTGGATGGGTGGATTCGGTCAGGCTGGCCAATGCGGCCGCGGGATTGGAAGTTGAAATCTTTGGCGTGGCTCCGATCCCCATCGAAAAAATCCATCATGAACTGCTGATGCTCAATGCTGGATCTAGGGGTAAACTTCGCACCCTCAATGAAGCGATCGTGATGACCAAGGCCTCCAAGAACAGCGGTCAATCTGTGGTCTTTACCAATGGGTGCTTTGACATTATTCATGCGGGGCATATTTCGCTGTTGCAGCGGGCCGCGGCTTTGGGTGATGTGCTGATTGTGGCGATGAACGACGATCACTCTGTCCGCAGGCTCAAAGGCCCGACCCGGCCGGTCAACGACCAGGAGAACCGGGCTCGGGTGCTGGGGGCACTCGAATGTGTCGATGCCGTGGTGCTGTTTCATGACCAAACCCCGATCACACTCATCGAGGGGATCAAGCCCGATGTTTTGGTCAAGGGCGGGGACTACAGCGTGGAAACTGTTGTCGGCGCAGAGTTTGTGATCGCCAGCGGCGGTCGCGTTGAACTGTTGAGCCTCGTCGATGGGCTATCGAGCACCTCGACAATCGAGAAGATGAAGCAGTCCTGAACGATCAGCCAGAGTTGCCCACATGTTTGTGGGGGGCTTGTGGAATGGACGATGACATCCAAAACAATCCCCTGAGACCAAAGATTCCCGCTGGATTGTCCGATATATGTGCATGCCTACCACGCACCTGATGATTGTCCATCCCCGCTACATCGCCCCGCTCCTGAGCGGGACCAAGTCCCTTGAATCTCGGCTCGGACAAGACCGGCGTGCGCCCTTTGGCAAGGTCAGCCCCGGCGACATCGTCTACATCAAACCCACTGGCAAACGAGTCATCGCAAAGGCCATCGTCCGCTGCGTTGAAGAATACGAAGACCTCACCCCCGACGACATCATTAACCTCCGCGAGTCTTACGACGACCGCATCATGGGCGGCGACCACTACTGGCAGTCCAAAGCCAACGCCAAATACGCGACCCTGATCGGTTTTGCGAAGGTGACGATGCTCAACGATGATTCTACTGTTCCCAGCGAGCTCTTGGTGGCCGACCGCAACGCTTGGCGGATCGTCAAGCCCGATGAGTCCGGCAAGCGGGCCGCGTAAGTCTGGTTAGTTCAGATAAAACGAGTTTACCCGCTCGATCACGCGGCTCAGGGGCAATCCCACAATCGAAGTTTCGTCACCTGTGAAGGTGATCGGCCAGCCTGCTGCGAGCCGTTCGGTGATGTTGTACGCCCCGGCCTTGCCTTGCCAGAGTTCCGAATCGAGATACAATTCGATCTCGTCATCGGAAATCTGCCCCACCGTCACAACCGACCGATCCACAAATAGATCACGGCGACCAGTGTGGGGATCAAGGATCGCGACTCCGGTAAGCACCTCATGGGTTGAACCGCTCATGAGGTTGATGATTTGGCGGGCGTGGTCGCGGTCGTCGGGCTGCCCGATGATCTGCCCGTCCTGAACGCAGACCGTATCGGCGCCGATGATGACGATCTGCCCCTGAAGATCCGCATCATCGATGGTTCGTGAACTGGAGATTGCTTTGAGATACGCCAGAGCAACCACCCATTGATCGGCGTTGGTCCCATGACCGGGAACGAGCTCGCCGTCGTCGATTGCTGCGGGGTGTACCCGGTGCGCAACACCTGCCTGCGTAAGCATTTGTCGTCTTCGGGGAGAAGAACTAGCAAGCACCACGATCGGGAAGTTGCTGTGGGTTTCGGGATGGTCTTTGGTCGTGTTCATGGGGTCTATTCAATGTATACCAGATCGGTCCAACATTATTCCCTTGAATAGACACAACTGACAAGAACTACATCTTCTTGTGATAAACCTGCCAGTCGAAGGTCTCGATCAACGCGTCGATTGTTTCGTGCGTCGGGACGGGAACACCAAGAGCCGCGGCCCGATCCACGATCTGCCGATTAAGCTGCCCGACCTCCGACGGTCGACCCTGCTGAATGTCATGCACCATCGATGGAAGGTGATGCGTTGATTTGGATGCCAGCTCAAGAGCCCGCTCACGGAAGTTCTCGCCCAGATCAATCCCCTCGGCCCGCGCCACCGCCTCGCCCTCATCAAGCATCCGAACCACCAACTCCCGCGACGGAGAATCAAACACCGACCCGATATCAGCATTGACCAGAGCGCACACGGGATTGATCGCCGCGTTGATGATCCCCTTGGCCCAAACTGGAACCTCGATGTTGTCGAGATACTCAGTCCCAAATCCTACTTCTGTAAACTTCTCGGCAAGATACTCACAATCCGGCCGGATCGAGTCATCCAGACACCCAATACAGTGCGGCGGATCGTGCATGATGATGTCCACCGTGCCTTGCTCGTCGCGGATCACCGCGCCGTATCGCAACACCATCCGCATGACCTTGGTTGTTCCGAGCATGTCCATAATGGCACGGCCTGGGTCGATGCCATTCTGGTAAGAGATCAACTTGACCTCCGGGCGTCCGGGCTGACGGATTTTTTCGCGGAGCGGGGCGAGTTCCTCGCAAACCTCTTGGAGTGATGTCGTCTTGACTGCGATAAACAAATACTGCACGCCTCCGATCTCCCCGAGTTCGGCGGCGTCTCGGACAATAACAGGGCGAGCGGTCGCTTCGAGGGCTCCGGTGCATCGGACGCCATGTTCAAAGATTTGAGCCGCCCGCTGGGGTTCTCTGCACACAATGGCTGTTGGGGCGAATCGGGATGTGATGGCCGCAAGCGATGAGCCCATCGCCCCGGCACCAATAATTCCAATTCTGGGTTGTTCAGTCATGCTCAATCATATTCGGACGAACTCGTAATCAATCAACTTGGCTGAATTCTGACCACCGATCATGCAAAAAAACACCCCGCCGAAACGGGGTGTTGAAGGTCGTATGACCTGTTTGGATATGAAACCTGTTGAACTTATTCGTACAAGTTGGTGGCTTCGGTTTCGATGACCGGGCTGGTCAGGTTGTCCGAAGTCATTTCCAAACGGAAGCGGACATCGCCTGAGGCATCGGCACGGACGGTGATTCGCCATGAAGCGTCTGCACCGACTGCGAGAGTACCGAGTGGGCTGAAGGTGATCTTCTGGCCACTGACGGTCGCTGCGGTTGCACCGATTGAACCGATATACGCTTGCTCACCTGGGAGGGTTGCGACGATGCGGACATTGTGGTCTGGAGCCGAGCCCTGGTTGGTGACGGTGATGACATAGGTTGTCTGGCCGCCGACTTCGACTGGGTCGGTGATGTCAACTACTTCGAGAAGCACAGCGGGGATGCCCTTGACACCAGAGGTGCAAGAATCAGCTACAGCATCAGCACATGCAGCGTTGGCTGTTGCTGATGAGGTGTATTCGCCAGCATTTTCAGCTTTGACGGTGATTGAGAAATCACGATCTGCACCGGCTGCCAATGCGCCGAAGTCCCAGTTCACACTGTTTCCATGAACGCGTCCACCTTCTGATGAGCGGACCAGCGAGGTTCCTGCGGGGATGGAGACTGAGGCAACGGTCGAGGCGGCTTGGCCGTCGCCGTTGTTGGTCAGTGTGTACCCGAAGGTCATGTTGCGACCGAGATACTGAACATCTGAACAGTCTGCTGACAGAGCGAGTTCTGGGGCAACGATGACGGTGGTTGTTGCGGCTGCGTCAGCTTCGAGTCCGCCGTTGGCGGTTGCACTTGCTGGGCTTTTGAAGGAGCCGGTTGCTGATGCCATTGCCCTGACTTCGAAGGTCTTGGATTCGCCTGATGCGAGTGTCCCGACTGGGATGTTCACATTGCGGCCGCCGTTGGCTGTTGCCAGACCGTTTGGCAATGAGTCAGTAATGACGATGCCGCTGGCAGCACCGGTGCCGGTGTTGCTGACGGTGTAGCGGATTACAACCTCGTCACACTTGAGAGCATGCTCGGTGGCAGTCTTGGTCAGTGCGAGTGCTGGCTCAACGACATTGAGCGATGCACAGAGGTAGTTGTTGTATGAAACAGTGACGCAATCTGAAGCCAGGCCAACTTCGCTGGCGGTGCCGGTCATGTGGATGATTTTGGTTTCGTTGGGATCAAAGTCGCCCAGTGCCCAGAGCATCTCGCCGTTGCCGGTGCTGGCTTTGGGATCTGAACTGACGATGTCAAGATTGCTCTTGGAGTTGAGTGCAACGAGGACATTCTGGAGATTCGTTTCTGTCAGGTTGGTGACATGGTACGAGAAGCCGAAGTCTGAGCCACGGATGACTTCGCCGGGCATGACCTGGTGAAGAAGGACGGCACTGGTGCGAGCTTCCCCGGTTGGGAATGCCATGCGTGCCATGGTCTCTCCGTCTTGGAGCGAAGGCGAGTAGTAGCCCCATGAATTTCTTCTTGGTGCAGGCGTTGATTCGGTGCCATCACCGACTGGGCCAAGTTTCAGTGCGCCGTGATTGTCACTGTTACGGGCTGAACGATTGGGTGAATCACAACCGATCAATGATGTTGCCAGGCCGATCCCGGCTGCAATCATCATGGTTGTTTTCAAACTTGTGCGATTTTTTATATCCTCAGACTCCATGTTTAATACTGGACAAATGTCCTGTGCGGAACGCTCTCCGCAAGAGGTGCGAGATTGCTATCCCGCGATAAGCACAAGATCAGCATTTCATCACAAAATAGCAAGCTCAGATTCAATATATTCAGCACGCTGGCTCTGGCAAAGATTTGATACATTGAGCCTCAAATAAGCATTGCCCGCTCCGAAAATGAATCCCAAGCCGAGGCACCAAAATCGGCAGTCGATTGCCCCAAACACCCTCTCCAATGCTTGATTGGAGTTTGGTCCAATCTTTGGAAGTTGTCAAAATCGCTGATGCACCCGACATTTCCGCTTGCTGGACAAACTCCCTGAGCACCTCATCTGAATACGCATCATGATCTGGACGATCACACCGATGCACAATCTCCGTTCCTGCATCTTGAGCCATTGCGATGAATGCGTCTGGATGACCGATGGCCGTCAAGGCTGCAACTGGCCGACCGTCCAATTCCTCAACAGCACATTGAACCGGATTTTCTTGGCCAGGCTCATAGACAAACACATCGAGCCAGCGATGCTCGATGACCGCGACCTGGACTTCAGGAGCGATCTGCTCGATCCATCGCCGAAGTTTTCCAAGTTGTTCTTGTTCAACCATCTCAGCATGCGAGACCACCACCATCTGGGCCCTACAGAGCGACTCTCCCGCCTCACGAAGAAAGCCCATCGGAAGCAAAGCGTCAAGAAACGGTGGACGAGACGCATCAATGACCACAATATCTAGATTTCGCGCTATCTTGCGATGCTGAAACCCATCATCGAGTACCACGCAATCAATCGTTGTTCCTTCATCTGAATCAAACAACGCTCGCAAGCCTGCGACTCGATTTGGCTGGGCAACAATTGGTACTCCAGGCAGAGCGTTCATATGTTCGCATTGCTCATCGCTGAGTTGTCCTGATTGGGCTTTGTAGCCTCGCATTGCGATTGCTGGATGATACCCAGCGTCGATCAGTGTACGGATCACATGCTGAACCAATGGGGTCTTGCCGGTGCCGCCGGTTGAAAGATTTCCGACTGAGATCACGGGTCGATCCAGAGTCGTCACGCCGGTCCCTTTGTCGTATTTTTGGTTCTGGTGGTTGATTCCGATTGAGTAGAGTTTGGCGAGCATTGATGCCAGAAACACGGGCAGCCGGGTCGGGCGGTGTTCTGGGATCGTCTTGGTCATCCATCATGCTCCGGCTCGATCAAGACCTCTTGCAACTGGGCCCAGAACGCTTTGCTCTGAGACCGGGCAATCCTGATCGAGTTGATCGCATCGACGCAGGCCATCAGCACGATACCAGCAAGAAGCCCTGTAATGCAGGTCCAGGCGAGTAAAAATTGTTGTTCATTGGTCGGCGACACAATCCCGAAGCCATAGGCAAGCAGTGGAATGGTGAACATCATGACCCACCCGGTCACCATGCGGATCTGCCTGCGAGATTCGGGCATCTTGCCGATCGCGTGTTCTCGCAGGACGATCAGGTGAGCCGCGACCACCAGCAGCGCGGCCATCGCCAGCGGCAAGACAAACCAAGATGGAGCAATCGGCCCGTATTCCATGACCGAATCATACAACGAATGTGGGAAGTCTGCCCCTAAAAACCCCATTTGCAGACCCAAGACCTACACTCTCGGACCATGATTGACCTCAAAGCACTCCGTGAGAACCCTCAACGCTTCAAAGATGGCTGCGCCAAGAAAAACTACGCCGTCGATATTGACCAACTCCTGGCCCTCGATGAGCAACGCCGGTCCTATTTGGCCCAGCAAGAAGCCCTTCGAGCCGAGCAAAAGAAGCTCTCTAAAGAGACCGGCCCCAAGATCGGCCAGCTCATGGGCAAGCTCAAATCAGCAGCCGACGGCGAAAAAGAAGCCATCGAAGCCGAGATCGCCCAAATCAAATCCGCTCCCGCCAAACTCAAAGATCAGATCAACGCCTTTGAAGACCAAATCACCGCCATCGAGCCGGGGTTCAACGAGCTTTTGATGTCCATCCCGCTCCCGCCAGACGACGATGTCCCCGTCGGAAAGACCGGCGACGACAACATCGAAATCTCAAAATGGGCACCCGACACCTGGGACTACAACAAATCCTTCGAAGCCAACAAAGGATTCAAACCCAAATCACACACCGAACTCTGCGACATGCACAACCTCGTTGACTTCCCCCGAGGCGTCAAAATCGCCGGCTCCCGCTCCTATGTCCTCATCGGCGACGGCGCACGGCTCCACCAAGCCATCCTCCGCTACGCCATCGACACCATGGTCAACGACCACGGCTTCACCCCAATGACCGTCCCCGTACTCGTCCGCGAACAAGCCATGATCGGCACCGGATTCTTCCCCGGCGGCAAGGACCAGTCCTACCAGGTCAACGAAGAATCCCGCGGCGGCGGCCAAGACCTCTACCTCACAGGCACCGGCGAAGTCGGACTCATGGGACTCCATCAGGATGAAATCCTCGACGAATCCAAGCTCCCAATCAAATATGTGACGGTTTCCACCTGCTTCCGTCGTGAAGCCGGGGCTGCTGGCAAGGACACGGCTGGCCTCTACCGCATCCACCAGTTTGATAAGGTCGAGCAGGTGGTCATTGATGTGGCCGACGAAACAAACTCCCGCAAGCACCATCAAGAGATGATGGGCTTTGTCGTTTCGCTGCTCAAATCGCTGGGCCTCCCCCACCGCTTGCTTCAATGCTGCACGGGTGATCTGGGTGTCAAGAACGCCGACATGATTGACATTGAATGCTGGATGCCCTCGCGAGGCGATCTCGATTCCAATGACATCCCCAGCGGCGAGTTTGGCGAGACGCACTCGGCGAGCCGGCTCTATGATTTTCAGTGCCGTCGCTTGAATATGCGCTACCGCACCGGAGGCCAAGGCGGCAAGGGTGCAACAACCTTCTGCCATTCCCTCAACAACACCGTCGCGGCCTCCCCTCGAATCTTGATCCCGATTCTGGAGATGTATCAGAATGCGGATGGGACGATCACGGTGCCTGAGGCGTTGCGGCCTTACATGAACGGGCAATCCACGATCGGTTAGTTCAAAGACTATTTGCGATTTTGGAATAAAGTTTGCAATATAGTGTTGACATTTACACGAAGCATGCTAAAACCATACCTGCAGTTCTGCACGCAGTGTGCGAACACCTTGGAGTCCCCACGATGATGATGTTGTCTGAACAACTCAAAACACAAAGTTTCAATGCTGCTGCGGATATTCGCTGGCACTGCTATGAAACACTCGACCGCGTGGGTTGACGACGGAGCTGGGCTCGTCGGCCCATGCTCACCATGAACACAACCAATCCCAGCTGAGGCGATCTTTTTGATCCACACGCTTGTCGCGTGCTGATTTGTGAATGATCGTTCCATATTCGTTTTACACTCGAAAGCCGTGTGTGTGGTTATCACATGCGCCTGGAGAACTCACTATGGTAGATGAAATCAAAATACAAGAATCCGTCCAGGACACTTCCAAAGTCTGCGCTCTGGCCCGAAGACTCGCGCCCGAAGACATCCTCATGGGTCACTATGTCATGATTCACCAGGACCAGCAGCAGTTCTTGATAGGACGCTGTAGCCCTTTGGGTGAGCCTGAGTATGTGACCATGGAGTTCATCATGCGCCCCGACGAAACGGCGCTTCCTGGCAAAGTTGTCGAGGTCTGCCTCCCCTATGTCGTCGTGGAAAACCACAAGGGAAAGACCTCGATCCTTGACACCCGGTCCAAGCACCTCGCTCGCGTGAGCGAGAGCTTCGGGCTTGCCGCGCTGATCCCGCACAAGCCCAAAGAGAAGGACTCGGAATGCACCTGCAAGAAAGAAGAAGGGTCATCGAAAGAAACGAAGGCAAAGCGGAGCTTGCTTCGGAAGATATTCCGTAAAAAGTAGCTGCATCCCCTTGCAACAATCGATGCCGCGCCGGCCTCAACTGAGGCAGGCAACCATGTTTTTTCTTGCCCAACCCACCCGCTCGGCGTCCACCTTGGCGCCGAGCGGGTATTCTTTTGATATGAAACTCATCGAACGCACCATCCAAACCTCCCTCTGCCCCTTACGAGCCGCCACCACTGATCGTGGCATCTGCCTTTTGGAAATGGGATCACCAGATCGATCCAACCGGGAGCAGCGTGAACTTGAAGCGGCCTTCGATACGACCATGACCGAGGGCAACCACCCGCTCCTGGATCAACTCGAATCAGAACTCGACGGCTACTTCAAAGGCCAACTCACCACATTCACCGTACCCCTCGATACACCCGCCACCGAGTGGCAACGCAAAGTCTGGGACGCCCTGATCCAAATCCCCTACGGCGAAACAACTTCTTATGGCCAACTCGCCGCCCGGCTCGACAACCCAGGCGGAGCGCGAGCCGTCGGACTTGCCAACGGTCAGAATCGGGTAAGCATCATTATTCCCTGCCATCGCGTCATCGCCGCCGACGGCACACTCCACGGCTACGGCGGAGGACTCGACCGCAAACGCTGGCTCCTGGATCACGAAACCGCCAACTCCGGCAGCGGACTCTTCGCGACTCAATAAATCAACTCTCCGGGTGCCCCGACGGAGGATTCTTATCCTCCTTCGGGTCTTGCTTCGATTTTTGCTTCGGTTTTTGACCCACCGGAGACATGCAGATGGCAAAGCCCATCAGCATGGCACCCAGAATTTACAATCCAATCCGCGACATCTCAATCGTGTCTTGAATCTCTACGGATTTGGGGCTGCCATGCTCGCGAAGGTACTCGATCACCGCTAAAAACTCATCGCGGATTGGAGCGATGAACTTCATGGGTTCTTCGGTGATCGGATGTGAGAACTCTAAAAGAGCTGCGTGCAATGCTTGGCGATCGAGCATCGGCGTGGTGTCGGCGTTGAGGAATGGGCGGCCGCCGTACATGTCGTCGCCGACGATTGGGAAGCCTTGGTGGGCGAGGTGGACGCGGATTTGGTGTGTGCGTCCGGTTTTGAGATCGAGTTCGACGAGTGAATACCGCTGTGGCTGGAGGTGTTGCTTTGCGGGAGGCAGTTCGTATCGCTCGCGGACGCTGCAGATGGTCACCGAGGGTTTGCCGAGTTCATCGTGACGAACGACCCGTTTTTCGCGGGCGCCTTTGGCTTTGGACTGGTGAGGCCCAAGCGGATAATCAATCACCTGATGACTTGGTTCGACCCAGCCATGAACCAGGGCAAAGTATCGCTTGTTGACCTTGCGGTCTTGGAACTGCGTGCCGAGTTTCCAGTGGGCTTGGTCTGATTTGGCAAAGACGATGCAGCCGGAGGTGTTGCGGTCGAGTCGGTGGACTACGCCTGGGCGGGCGAAATCTTTGCCGACGCTTGAGAGTCCGCCGCCGGTGATATTTGCAAAGTGCCAGGCGAGGGCGTTGACCATTGTGCCGCGGTTTTCTGAGCGTGCCGGGTGAACGATGATGTCGGGGTCTTTGTTGAGGACGAGCATGTGGTCGTCTTCGAAAAGCACGGCGAGCGGGATTTCGTCGGGCTGAATCTCACTCGATGGCGGCTTGGGGATGACCAGTTCGATCCGGTCGCCTTCTTTGAGTTTGGTTGAGGATTTGGCGAGCTTGCCGTTGACTGTTGCTCCGCCATCGCTCATGAGTGTTTGAAGCTGGTTCCGGCTCATGAATGTGACGCGGGTGGTTAGGTATTTATCGAGCCGGGTACTCAGTGAGGCGCGTGAAATCTCGAAACAGACGCGGACGACAAAATCGTCGTCGCCATTTTCTCGCGCGTGTTGATAGGCTGCTCTGACCGCGTCGGGATCGACCTTCCCGCCTGGCAGGATCAGGTTCGGGAGGTTGGTTTCGGGCGATTGATTTTCGCCCGATTCACTCACGGCTGGTCGGCTTCGGGTTGATCTGATGTAGTTTCATCCGAATCTGTTGCTGGAGCATCTTCATCTTGGGGG
>JAESRA010000107.1 GCA_016764895.1 Phycisphaerales bacterium
AAGGCCCGTTTGAGTTCCCCCCCCCATCGTCCCCACCGGAACTGCCGGAACAGCCGGAACTGGCGGAGTTGCGTGAACGCGACCTCTGGGGCAACGAACCGCCCGGCGATCTGATCGATTGGTCACACCGAAGAGGCGAGCCCCGCGTCTTCGCATTGCTGTGGATGATTTTCCTCCTTTCAGCAACCGCCATGATGTTTGCGCGTCTCTCAAACGGGTATTCAATCTCTCCGTCGGTTTCTCGCCCTGCATCACGCGAGATGCTCGTCATCGTTGTCTTTGGTATGAGCATCCTTTGGCCGATGGTCCGTTTCTCGCAATCAATCCCAAGACCAAGCATCGTCGCGGCCAGTCTCCGCGACCTAACTGTGATCCTGATTCCGATGCAAGCTGTGATCTGGCCTCAGCGGTTGATTGTCCTGGGAGGCTGGTCCACCGAAGTGGTCCTTGCGCTGGCGATCCACATTGCCGCATGGGGATTGGTGCTTGCCGGGATCGTGTCGATCGGGTCGATCCTCATCGCCGGCTCGGTCAATCATGCCCGCACCCGCGTCTTGGTCATGATCGGAGCCATGCTCATGGTGCTGGGCATGCCCATGATCGAACTCCTCACCCTCAAAGGAGCCCCGATCGGAGTCGCCCACGCCAACCTCGGTTGGATGCTCTCGCCCATCACAGGCATCCTGGAAATCACCGCCGACCGGAGTGTTTTGGGTCGTCCCGCGGTGGTCTACAACGCCCATTTTCGGATCATCGCCGCCGTCGCATGCGTCGGGCTGGCCCTTCTGATCTTCGGAAGGGCTTTAGAGAACGCCAGGTGGGTGGCACGAAGGCGGATCGAGCCCTAAACTACCGCTTGCATATTGCAGTGCCCACGGAGGGCAAAGCTTGCCCCAAATCATTTCCTGAGCGGGCAACAACAGACGGAGCTTCACATGGATGTCATCACCTCAGATGAACGCGAAATAATCAAGGCACGCTACGATTTCCTCATCGGCAATCGATCTGTCATTACCGAACGCATCGCCGAGGCCCGCGCGCTGGGCGATCTCAAAGAAAACGCCGAATACCACGCCGCCCGCGAGCAACAGGGGATGGATGAAGCCGAGATCAAACGACTCGAAGAACGACTCAGTTCCGCCCATGTGGTCGACGAGTCCAACCTTGCCGAAGGTGTGGTGTTTATTGGCTCGACCGTCAAACTTCTCGAAGAAGACGAAGATGATGACGAATTCGAACTCTACAGGCTCGTCGGCGAATCCTCAGGAAATCCAAACGACGATGTCATCGAAGTCACCGCCACCTCCCCGATGGGCGAAGCCCTCATGAAGGCCCGCGTCGGAGAAACCGTCCGCGTCAACGCTCCCAGAGGCGTCAAACGATTCAAAATTATCGAAATAATCTGACCCCCCAACCCCCCAAAGTAAAGATCACGCGATTAGGGCGTGGATTGAAACTTGGAAGCTCTGAATCCCATCAAGTGTCAGCCGGTATCAATAGATACGGTACGCTATCGTTGACTATCCCAGATCCCCCTCCACCAACAAAACAAGGCATAGGAGCCAAGCATGTCCACCTTTAAAACCCTCGCCGCAATCGGGCTCACCGCATCCATCTTCATGAGCGGCTGCGACACCCTCAGCCCCCGCGTCTACGACTACAGAGTGATGAAAGTTGATCATCTACCCAGCACCCCCCTCAGCATCATCACCGCCAACGGCTCGATCCGTGCCCTCCAAGAAGACCGCCAAGATGTCGCCATCGAAGTCGAACTCTTCGGCAGAAACGCAGAACGACTCAGCTTCGCCGCAGTTCGCGCCGACCGACAAGGCGACAACACACTCCGCGTCTGGATCGAATGGCCCGGTGGTGATCGAAAAAATGGCGAAGGAGCCAAGATCGAAGTATTCATCCCCGGCACAGATGGTGTTTCGGCAGCAACCTCCAATGGCAATGTCACGCTCATGGGCCTTGAGGGTGATCTTGCCGTCGATACATCCAACGGCTCGATCCACATCGACCAGCACAATGGCCCAATGAATATCCACACCTCCAACGGCACCATCAGAGTTGACGACTCCACCGGCGACATCACATTCGATACAAGCAACGGCCGGGTACTCATCTCAAACGCCGACAGCCTCGTCCAAGGCGACACCTCCAACGGCAATGTCTACATCTCAACACGCAACGGCACCGAGGGCCCCATCCGCGTCCGCACAACCAACGGCCGCATCGAGCTCGATCTAGGCCACGGATTCGAGGGGATTTTAAGGGTCAGCACCACAAACGGACGCATCAAGACCGATGGACTGGAAAACGCAAACCTGATCGAATCCTCCAAGCATTCACTCGAACTCCAACTCGGTGACAGCGACACCATCTCCGCAGTCAGAACCTCCAACGGCTCGGTCCGCATCCACGGCCGCTCCGACAACTAGGTCGTGTCTGAGGGCTCGAGGCTCTTTTCTCTGGGTGCCCCGTCGGAGCCGTCTTCGGCTCCTTCGGGCTAAACACTATCTGCTTTCGATCCCGAAGGAGGATAAGAATCCTCCGGCGGGCCACCCATCAGAGCCGTCAAGCATGGCCTAGTTGCTTGGTGTCGTCACGCCGCCCGCCGTGTCATGCTATCGCCCTTGGGATTGCTCATCACCTGATGAACCTCCAGCACCCACCCCGGCGTCTGCTGCCGGAGTGCCCGCACGCGTTTGGCTTTGCGCCAGTAGTACAACGCCGTCCCTCCCTGCATGACAAACGCAACCACAATCAATACCGCCGAAACCCCAAGTGTGAGTAGATACTCAAGCTGCCCAAGTTCCTGAATCGTCCCCGCCATTTCAGGCATCGCCGCGATGGTTGGATCAGAACTCAGCGATCCCGCCAAGATCGAATCGGCGCTGTCGTAAGTCGCGGCTTTGAACACTGCGTAGGCGATCAGTGCTGCTCCAAGAAACAGTTGGTTGATCGCCAGTCCCGCCGGTGCCCGATCATCGAGGGCGTCAAGTTTCCTTGCGAACCCCAGTTCACGCATCCCGATCGCTGCCAGAACGACTCCGAGGATCAATCCGGGCATTGAAGTCAAAGAAAATAAAACGCTCACTACGCCGGCCATCAGCGTCATCCATCCCGAAATTCGCGCATATCCCGCCGCCTTCCGGACCGGCCTAGCGTTGAGCACGCTCGATCCAAGGGATCGCAATTGGGCATCATTTAAAGGCGAGCAGCCCATCGGATCGGCTTCAGGAGTGGGGGGGATGGGGGATGAAGACTGGTGGTTCATCTCACCAAATTCGACCACCCGACGGGCTTTCTGAGCAGCTTTGCCCCAAGGCAAGGCTCCATGAGGAAGAACACCCGGATAATCGGGCCAGGAGTTCCGAGAATGCCTGGTGGAGTCCAAAAACAGGACTTTGAGCCCAAACAGGACATTCGTATCAAATATGGTCTTAATTTGTGGCATTGGAAATAATACTGTTCTACGATACTTTTCAATATCCGATTCAGGGGTTGTTTCTTGTTGTTTTTGAGGCTCAAAATCCCACGGATCGGTCGTGGTCATTTACACTGGTGAGCATGCCAGGCACGGTGCCTGTCTATCCGCACAGTGGAAAAAATCTGGAGAATCACAGTGTCAGAGCACGCGGTTCAAACCGACTCGTCAAAAGAAGGACTCGAATCCTTCGTATACGACGACCAAATCGTTCGAATGTTTTCATGGGCAACCATTATTTGGGGTGTCGTCGCGATGCTTGTTGGTGTCATCATCGCCATCCAACTCGCGTTCCCGGCTGCCAACTTGGGCATCGAGTTTCTGAGTTTCGGTCGCCTGCGTCCGCTGCACACCAACGCCGCGATCTTCGCGTTTGCGGGCAATGCGGTCTTTGCGGGTATCTACTACTCAACCCAGCGGCTCTGCAAAGCGCGTATGTTCTCTGATCTGCTCTCACGCCTCCACTTCTGGGGCTGGCAGCTCATCATCCTTTCAGCAGTAATCACTCTTCCTCTTGGAATCACCCAAGGCAAAGAGTATGCAGAACTCGAATGGCCAATCGACCTGGCAATCGCCGTCGTCTGGCTCGTCTTCTTTGGTGGCAACTTCCTAGGCACACTCATCAAACGCCGCGAGCGTCACCTGTATGTTGCTCTCTGGTTCTATATCGCCACCATCGTCACCGTCACTATTCTCCATGTGTTCAACAACATCTGGGTCCCTGCCGGTTTGGTCCACCTCATCAAGACCGGCGAGTTCGCAGGCCCAACCTTCCTCATGAAGTCCTACCCGATCTATGCCGGTGTACAGGACGCACTCATGCAGTGGTGGTATGGCCACAACGCCGTGGCGTTCTTCTTGACCACGCCGTTCCTTGGGATGATGTACTACTTCATGCCAAAGGCCGCAGAACGACCCGTCTTCTCCTACAAACTCTCCATCATCCACTTCTGGTCCCTCGTCTTCCTGTACATCTGGGCAGGCCCGCACCACCTCCACTACACCGCACTCCCAGAATGGGCAACCACCGTCGGCATGGTCTTCTCGATCATGCTCTGGATGCCTTCATGGGGCGGGATGATCAACGGCCTCCTCACCCTTCGCGGTGCATGGGATCGCGTTGCGCGCGACCCCGTTCTCAAGTTCTTCGTCGTGGGTGTCACCTTCTATGGCATGTCCACCTTTGAAGGCCCATTGCTTTCGATCAAAGTCGTCAACTCACTGAGTCACTACACCGACTGGACCATCGCCCATGTCCACTCCGGGACACTGGGTTGGAACGGCTTCATGACCTTCGGCATGCTCTACTGGATGATGCCACGCCTCTTCCAAACCAAACTTTGGTCAGTCAAACTCGCGACTACACACTTCTGGCTCGGCACCATCGGGATGGTTCTCTACATCCTCTCGATCTACACCGCAGGCATCACCCAAGGGCTGATGTGGCGCGCGTGGGACGAGACAGGCCGCCTTGCCTATCCCGCGTTTGTTGAGACCGTCACCGTGCTGATCCCGATGTACTGGATCCGCGTCATCGGTGGCACGATGTACCTCGTCGGTGCAATCCTCGCTCTGTACAACTTCTACATGACATGGAGAGGCCGACCAGACAAGTACGAAGAAACCGTCCACTACGCGGCTCCATTGTCGGCAAACTACGCCGGCGACCCACCCGCAAAATCACGCCTAAACGCAAACGCAGGCTTCGGGCACAAGGGCGACAAGTTCCTCCAAGGCAACTGGCACCGCAACTGGGAACGCAAACCTTTGCGCTTCACCCTCTATGTGGTGGTCGCCGTTTCAATCGGTAGTCTCGTCGAGATTCTCCCGATGTTCATGATTTCATCCAATGTCCCGACCATCGCGTCTGTTGAGCCTTATACACCGCTCGAACTCGCAGGCCGCGACATTTATGTCGCCGAGGGCTGTTTCAACTGCCACTCGCAAATGATCCGTCCGTTCTACTGGGAGACCAAACGCTACGGCGATTACTCCAAGCCCGGAGAGTTCATCTACGATCGTCCGTTCCAATGGGGCTCGCGCCGCATCGGTCCAGACCTAGCGCGTGAGGGCGGCCGCAAAAGTCACCTCTGGCATTATGAACACTTCAAGAACCCAGCAGACACCTCGCCGGGCTCGATCATGCCACGCTACCCATGGCTCCTGAGCAAGAAAATCAACTTCCCCGCAATCCAAGGGCGAGTCGATGCCAATGCCATGCTCGGTGTTCCCTACGGCGAAATGGTCAAATACGACCCTGAAACCGGGATTGGCTACGCCGTCACTGCCGCACAGTTCCAAGCGCAAGTCATTGCAATGGAACTTGAAGAGCAGGGCGGTCCGCCGATGGACGAAACCTGGGACAAGCAGGTCATTGCGATGATCGCGTACCTGCAACGCCTTGGGATTGATCTCTACAAGGAAGCACCAGTATCTGAACCCGTATCAGGAGAGGAGGCCTCAGAATGAGGTTTACTGACATCGTCTCAAACATGAATCTGGATATTTATCCGATCATCGCACTGATCCTGTTCCTGGCCGCTTTCTCACTCATCATATGGGGCGTAATCAAAACGCCAAGGTCGTTCACCAACCACCAGGCCAACCTGCCCCTCGAAGATGACTTTGATTTCGCAAAGGAAACAACCCAAGAAAAAAAGGGGGTGAGCCATGGCTGATCCAACACATAAAACGCATCAAGAAGAACTCCTCGATCACAACTACGACGGCATCCAAGAGTACGACAACCCAACTCCGGGCTGGTGGCACCTCATCTTCTGGGGCACCATCATCTGGGGCGTCCTCTACTTCGTCGTTGTCCAAATGACCGCGCTGGTTCCAAACCAGCACGAGCGATTTGAAGCGGTCCGCACCGCTGCGATCGAAAAACAGTTCGCCGCACTCATGACCATCGATGACGACCTCGAAAAAGTCCTCACCGTCATGGGCGATGAGAACTGGCTCATCCAGGGCAAGTCCGTATTTGCGGGTGCTTGCACCCTCTGCCACGGCCAAAACGGTGAAGGCCTCATCGGCCCGAACCTGACCGACGAGTACTTCAAAAATGCCACCAACCTCATTGGCATGATCGATGTCGTCACCAACGGAGCCGCCAACGGCGCCATGCCCGCCAACAAGAACCTGCTTACCGATAACGAGATCGCTCTGGTCGTCGGCTATGTCGCTTCGCTGAGGGGCCAGAACCTCGAAGGACCACGCGGCGCAGAAGGCGAAGAAATCCCACCATTCCCAGAACCAATCACCGCCGACGACGGAGGCTGATTTCTGATACAATGTACCGATGAAGGGCTGGAAACAGCCCCTCATCGTTTCCCACTGCCGGCAGGACAGAACAAGGAACTCGGGAATCTCTATGTCTGAATCCCTACTCAAGCCCAACGAGCGCGTTCTCTCAACACTCAACGACGACGGCACCCGACGCTGGCTCAAACCACGCCTCTCGCCAGGCCGCTTCTGGATGCGCCGCCGCCTCGTTGCCTATCTCCTCATCGCCCTCTACTCACTCCTCCCCTTCATCAAAATCAACGATAAGCCCGCCATCCTTCTCGACATCATGCACCGAGAGTTCACCTTCTTCGGCAAAACATTCCTCTCCCACGACACCCTCCTCTTCGGCCTCTTCATGATCATGGTGTTCTTCACCATCTTCCTCGTCACCGCTCTCTTCGGCAGAATCTGGTGCGGCTGGATGTGCCCCCAAACCGTCTACCTCGAGTTCCTCTACCGCCCAATAGAACGCCTCTTTGAGGGTGCCCCAGGAAAGAAAAAACCGAAAAAACACCTCGGCCTCCGCCGGTTCCTCAAGTATGCCGTCTACCTCATCATCTCCCTCCACCTCGCCCAAACTTTCCTCTCCTACTTCGTAGGCACCTCTGTTGTCCACGCCTGGATCTTCGGCTCGCCCCTGGACCACCCCGTCGCTTTCATCCTCGTCATCGGGACCACCGGCCTAATGCTCTTTGATTTCGGAATCTTCCGCGAACAAGTCTGCTGCGTCATCTGCCCCTATGCAAGATTGCAGGGCGCCCTGACCGACCAAGACTCCCTCATCATCACCTACGATAAAGAACGCGGCGAACCCCGAGGCCGAAAAACAAAAAAGAAGAGTGCAGACACCTCGCTCCCCGTCTTGGGCGACTGCATCGACTGCACCATGTGCGTCCAGACCTGCCCCACCGGCATCGACATCCGCATGGGTTCCCAGCTCGAATGCATCGGCTGCGCCCAGTGCATCGACGCTTGCGATGTGGTCATGGACAAAATCGACCGCCCGCGAGGCCTCATCCGCTATTCATCAGAGAACGCCGTCGAGCACAAGGCCCAGCACTTTCTCCGCCCGCGCGTCGTGATCTATCCCCTGATCCTGCTCCTTGTCTTTGCCGGGTTCATTGTCGTTTTGGTGAGCAAGAACCACGCCAACATTTGGCTCGGTCGCGAGGCTGGGCTGCCCTTCTACACCCTCCCCACAGGCGAAATCACCAACCAACTCCGCACACGAATCACCAACCGCAATGCAATTTCCACAACCTACACCATCACCGTCATCGAGCCCGAAGGTGTCACTATCAGCGGCGGCAGCGCAACCCTCACCGTCAAGCCCGGAAAAGAAGCATCCGAAAAATTCGTCGTCATCGCCCAGCCAGAAGTCTTCACAACAAGCCAAATCGAAATCGTCATCCGCATCACAGACCACAACGAGTTCACCAAGGATACGATCTTCGAAATGAAGGGCCACAAATACAAAGCCCTCCCGGAGACCACCGATGACTGATCCAGCACCCGACAACAAATCCTTCTTCAGATCGTTCATCGACCGCGGGCTCCACTGGCCCCTCGGGCTCTTCTGCATGTTCCTCTTTTCGGCAACCCTCCTCCTCACCACCGGAGTCATGGGCGCCGGCAAAGGGTCCAAAGCCATCGAGCCCGACTACTACGCCCGATCTCTTGAGTGGGATTCCGAAAAAGACCGACGCAACGCCGCCGCTCGCCTTGGATGGGATGTCCAAATCTCGGCAAGTCCAACCCTCGATCCACTTGGGTCAAGATTGGTTTCGGTGAGGATCGTCGATGCCGACGAGAACCCCATCGAGGGTTCGCTCATCGAACTCATCTGCTTCTCCCATGCCAACGCCCATTTACCGATCAGCACAGTCCTCCAAGAAGCCGGCGCCGGGCAATACCAAGCCCGCATCGAGTCCATGCACACCACCGGGCTCTGGGAGTTCCGCATCTCCATCGACCACGCCGATGAACAAGCACTCCTAATCAAATCCATCGAGTTGGAAGGCTAAAAAAATGGACCCGATGCTCATCCTCATCGGCACCGTACTGACGGCATCACTCGTCGGCTCCCTCCACTGCGCCGGAATGTGCGGCGGACTCATGCTCTTTGCACTCGGTGCCGACGCCAAAGATCAATCCAAACACTCCAAACTCAAACTCCAATCCGCATACCACGGCGGACGACTCGCCACCTACACACTCCTAGGAATCATCGCAGGCACCATCGGACAAGCACTCGACTTCGGCGGCTCCTTCATCGGATACCAACGCGC